>JAIDKP010000127.1 GCA_029051445.1 Muribaculaceae bacterium
ATACAGAAAGGCTAACGAACCACCGGACAGACTCAGTGTAATGACAGGCGATAATCTCACGGAAATTTTCATAGGTATGCGGAACCGTCTGCGCAGAACGGCGCTGTATATCACAGGCAATCATGACGATGCCGATGATGCGCTGCAGGATGCGTTCTGCCGTCTGTGGGAGCGTCGCCACTTCATCGCAGTCGGTGATGAAGATGGATGTCCTGAGGGTTACATGTCGCGCACAGTAGCGCGTTCGGCGATAGATCTTTTGCGGAGAGCGAATGATTGCGCGAGTCTGGATGATGCCGGTGACAGGGCGGCAGATGATGATGTTGCGTCAGAAGGTCCGGCGGATGTGTTGCAGCGGCTTGTGCGTATAATAGATGACAGTCTGCCTGTAATGCAGCGTGAAGTGATGCATATGCACGATGTAGAGGGACTTGATGTTGATGAGATTGCCGAATTTATGTCGTTGACTCCCGTTGCTGTCCGCGTAAATCTGTCACGTGCCAGATCGAGGGTGCGAGAACTGTATCATAAGAAGTATAACACATGTATGTAAGTCATGAATAGCAAAGACTTGATCCAAAGACTCTGCATGGAGTATATGGCAGGCGGTACGTCGCGCGATGAAGAACGGCATCTGTCGGCATTGATTCTTGCAGCTGAAAAGGAGCGGGAACTTACCGATCTTGAAGCGGACTGCCTGATGCTGCTTGCAGTAGGTGCGGCGAGACGAAAGAAAGCCAATGTGGCGGTGCTGCGGATGCGGCGACTGATGTCGGTTGGTGCCGCAGCGGCTGTGGCAGCGGTGCTTGGTGCGGGTATAATAAGGTTCGTGCCGACATTTGCCGGTGATGCAACACATGAGATGTGTTATGCCTGTGTCCTCGGGTCGGTGATAGATGACCGCGATGCAGTGATGTCGATAATCAATAATGAGCTCTCGGATGCTGCCGGTGTGGTAGGTGATTTCAGTGCGTTTGTCGATGAAGAGTTTATAGAGGCATGTGAGGTTATCGAGAGAACGCAGGTGTCGTTTGATAGTCGGATGGAGGAACTGCCGGATGCCGGCGCTTTAATCAGATAAATATATCGTATGATGAAAAGAATTTTGATTTTTACGGTCATGTGGATCACTTGCATGGCGGGCTATGCGCAGCACCTCGATGGTCTTGGACCGATCTCCGAGATATTCGGGGATAAGGCACCGATTCTTGCTAAGGCAACGGTGGCAGTGGTGTCGGGACGTACGGAAAAAAGTCTTGCCGACAATAAACTGGATTATTTCAAAAGTGTAAGTGTGACTGACAGCGTCTGTCA
>JAIDKP010000128.1 GCA_029051445.1 Muribaculaceae bacterium
TTTCGGTGTGGTCAAAAAATGTCCATGAGCCGGCAAGAAAGAGGATTGCGGATATGACAGGCAGATAACAACGTTACATAAACTTCATGCCGAAGATAATGCCTGTAATCACTGAATATGCCGGGTTTACAATGAAAAACAGTAACATGCAGAAAGCCATTCCGGAACATGCCGGTGAGAATTTAGCCACAATAGCCGGAAGAAGATACATGATCGCAAATGAAGTTGCGATAACGCGTTGTGTTATTCTCTTATTGTTTGTTGCCATTGATGCGGGTGTTTAGAATGGGCATGTGCGCCACTTCTCGATGAGTGCTGTCATGTCGGCAGGGAGAGGAGCGGAAAAATCCATTTCTTTGCCGGTTTGTGGATGTCGGAATCCCAAAGTGCGGGCATGTAGTGCCTGCCGTGGGCAAAGTGCCATGCAATTGCCTACAAACTGGCGGTAACGCGCAGTGTCGAGTCCGCGTAGAATTTTGTCGCCTCCATACCGGGCATCGGCAAACAGCGGATGACCGATGTGTGTCATGTGCACGCGTATCTGGTGTGTGCGTCCGGTTTCGAGTCGGCAGGTGATAACTGAAACGTAGGTGAGCAGTTCTTCAACGTTGTAATGGGTGACAGCATGTTTGCCCTGGTCGCTTCCTTCAGGATATACGGCCATTTTGAGGCGGTCGCGTATGTCGCGTCCGACATTTCCTATTACCGTTCCTTGTCGTGGCTCGGGAGTGCCCCAGCACACGGCAGTATATTCGCGGCGTGTCGTTTTGTTGAAAAACTGGCGGCCGAGGTCGGTTTTGGCATCAGGTGTTTTTGCCACGACAAGCAGGCCGGAGGTGTCCTTGTCAATGCGGTGTACAAGGCCGAGGCGCGGGTCGTTCACATCATAGTCTGGCGTGTCTCGGAAATGCCATGCAAGTGCATTGACGAGAGTGCCGGTGTAGTTGCCGTGGCCCGGATGTACGACCATGCCGGCGGGTTTGTTTACGACAAGTACAGTGTCGTCTTCGTAGACTATATCAAGCGGAATGTCCTCGGCGATGATCTCGTTTTCGTATCGTGGACGATCCATGACAATCGAGACTACATCAAAGGGCTTGACGCGATAGTTGCTTTTTACGGGGCGTCCGTTTGCAAGAATACAACCGGCATCGGCGGCCTGCTGTATGCGATTGCGCGATGATGCTTTAGGCATGCGTTCGACAAGAAATTTGTCAACGCGCAGTAGCGTTTGCCCTTTGTCTGCAACAAAGCGGAAATGCTCATATAGACCGGATGCGTTTTCTTCTTCGCTGTCGGCTATATCGGGGTCATCGACGTTGCTGAGCATGATACCGTCGGGTAGCGGGTTAAACTCATCGTCAGATATCATCGCTGTTTCTTTCGGTTTCGTTGTCTTCATCAGTACCGGCTCCGACTTCTATTATTACAGATGCAGTTGTGGGGATTTTCATTCCAGCCTGTAAAGGAAGTCCGTTGTAGCGCGCACCAAGCACAAGATCTTTGTATTCCGAGGGAACTTTTACAATGTCCACTTTTTTCAGGCCTAATCCCTCGAATATCGATATGCCCTGACGTAGTGATGCGTTGATAAACTCAGGAACGGTAACGAGTTTAGGCGAGAAAGCCACGATTGTCAGATAGACGGTACGTCCCGGCTTTACCTTGGAGTTGCTCTTGGGATTCTGGTCAACAACCGTACCGGGAGCGATAGTCGATTCAAAAATCGAGTCTGTGATCTCGGCTGTCATACCGGCTTTGCCAAGTATGTTTTCGGCTTGATTGTAATTCATGCCTCTCACGCTTGGCACAACATCTTCATCTCCATGAAGTGTCCAGAGATCAAGCATTGAAAGCATGATCCATATCAGCACGAATGCTGCAAGTACAACGAGGATAATATTCCAGAGTACCGGATATTTTTTGGGGAAGCCGCTCCAGCTCTTTGCCGAAGTGATGATCTTGTCTTTGTTCTTTTCCATGTTGCAAAATTAAGAAAAATCGTATAAAGCAGGAGCGGTATTTGCTGATAATGGTTAAATTTGCAAGTCAAATTGAAAAAGACAATTGTTTATAAATTTGGCAGGCATAGAATGCCTGCCTGATGACAGAAATAAATATAACGTTATACAGCCATGCTTAAAAGAATTTTAGCTATTTCCGGCCGCCCCGGCCTTTACCGTCTCGTGAATCATGGAAAGAACAGTCTGATCGTGGAGTCGCTAATTGATGGCAAGCGTTTTCCTGCGTTTAATCATGAGAAGGTTATGTCGCTCGGTGATATCGCTATATATACTTCGGATGGCGGAGAGACCCCGCTTGCCGATGTGCTTGAGGGTCTGAAAGGTATTGAGAATGGTGCTGTTATTGATATAAAGACTCTTGAGAAGGAGGGTGCATTGCGTGATGAGATAGCCAAGGCGCTTCCCAACTATGATGATGAGCGTGTGAAGAACTCTGATATCAAGAAGCTTTTTGCATGGTACAACTGTCTGATTGCTGCCGGTGTCGAGAAGTTCAAAGATGCCGAGGTCGCAGAAGATCAGGCTGCTGATGCAGCAGAGGCCGCTGATGAGACTCCGGCGGAGTAAAACCGGGCATTGCAGAATAATCTAACCGGGTCTTAATTTTGGATTTCAAACTGTCATCGGCTTATAGCCCAACAGGAGATCAGCCTCAGGCGATCGAGCAGATTGCGCGGGGAATAAGGCTTGGTGTGCCTGCCCAGACGCTTTTGGGCGTTACGGGCTCCGGTAAAACCTTTACTATGGCAAATGTGATCAAGGAGGTTAATAAACCTACCTTGATCCTTAGCCATAACAAGACGCTTGCCGCTCAGCTTTATGGGGAATTCAAGACATTCTTTCCCGATAATTCTGTGCAGTATTTTGTGTCATATTATGATTACTATCAGCCGGAGGCATATATACCGTCGGTAGACAAGTATATTGAAAAGGATCTGATGATCAACGATGAGATCGACAAGCTTAGGCTTGCGACCACTTCGGCTTTACTGTCGGGGCGTCGTGATGTCATTGTCATTTCATCGGTATCGTGCATATATGGCATGGGTAATCCTGAAGATTTCAATGCCAATGTTGTGCGCGTTGCTGTAGGCGATAGAATTACTCGTAATGAGTTTCTGCGTCGTCTTGCCGAATCTCTGTATTCGCGGGATGAAGTGGAGGCTTCAAGGGGAACGTTCAGGGTTAGAGGCGATACTGTTGATGTTCGTCTTGCCTATGAAGAAATAACGGTGCGTGTGGTGTTCTGGGGCGATGAGGTAGAGTCTATTTCCACTATTCATAATACCGACGGCACTACACTTGGAATGCATGATGCATTCAAGATATTTCCGGCAAATATTTTTGTAACGACAAAGGAGCGCATCGGATCGGCTCTTGCTGAAATCGAGGCTGATCTTGAGGATCAGATTGATCATTTCAATCAGGAAGGCAAGGATATTGAAGGCCGCAGGCTTTATGAGCGTGTGAGCTATGATATGGAGATGATCAAGGAGATTGGATATTGCTCGGGTGTAGAGAATTATAGCCGGTATTTTGATGGCCGTCAGCCCGGAATGCGTCCGTTCTGTCTTCTTGATTATTTTCCGGATGACTTCCTGACGATCATTGATGAAAGTCATGTGACGGTGCCGCAGCTACGTGCGATGTATGGCGGTGACCTGTCGCGCAAAATGAATCTTGTGGAATATGGGTTCAGGCTTCCGGCTGCACTTGACAACCGTCCTCTGAAATTTGAGGAGTTTGAGTGTCTGACACCGCAGGTTCTGTATGTGAGCGCTACGCCTGCCGACTATGAACTTGAAAAGTGTGAAGGCGTGGTTGTGGAGCAGATCATACGTCCGACCGGACTGCTTGATCCTGTGATTGAAGTGCGTCCGTCGATAAATCAGGTTGATGATCTTATCGAGGAGATACAGTTGCGAGTCGAGCGGGATGAACGTGTGCTTGTCACTACTCTGACAAAACGCATGGCGGAGGAGCTTAATGATTATATGCTCAAACTTGAGATGCGTGCGGCATATATTCATAGTGATGTAGACACGCTTGACCGGATACGTATTCTTGATGACCTGCGTGCCGGGAACTATGACGTGCTCATAGGTGTGAATCTGCTCAGGGAAGGGCTTGATCTGCCGGAGGTGTCGCTTGTAGCCATACTCGATGCCGACAAGGAGGGCTTTTTGCGTTCGCATAGATCTCTGACCCAGATCGTGGGTCGTGCAGCCCGTAATCTTAACGGTACGGTGATCATGTATGCCGATAAAGTCACGGACTCCATGCAGCAGACGATTGATGAGACGGAGCGCCGTCGAGCGTTGCAGCTGAAGTACAATGAAGATAATGGCATAACACCACAGGCAATAGTGAAGTCGCGCGCTCCGATGATTGGTATAGATCTGAAAGACGGGGATGAAAAACGATCAGGTGGAAGCCGGCGTAAGGATCACTCGCAGCATCCGCAAGTCTCGCCATATGAACGTGAATTGTCTCTTGAGGTTGATATTGCCGCAGATCCGGTAATTCCGTATATGAGTGCTTCGGAACTTGAACGCTCCATAGAACGTATGCGTCTTGAAATGGTTGAGGCGGCCAAAAAGATGGAGTTTATTGAGGCTGCCCGTCTGAGGGATGAGGTGCTGAAAATGGAACATAAACTTAAGGAGTTGAATTCCAATAGTTAATTCGGCTTTTTGACAGTGACGTAAAAATAGTGCTGTGTTGCTGTGAAAATGCGGAATTTTTTATTAAATTTGTGGTGCTTTTTCGATGATTGCCATAAAAGGCAAGGATACGGATTGAATGAGCAAGATTAATAGTTTATGGTGGAAAAAGAAGAATATAGCGCCAGTAACATTCAGGTACTGGAGGGGTTGGAGGCAGTCAGAAAGCGTCCGGCCATGTATATCGGAGACATCAGCTCCAAAGGATTGCATCATCTGGTTTATGAGGTTGTCGACAATTCGATCGATGAGGCTCTTGCCGGATTTGCCGACCGGATTGATGTCACTATAAATGAAGATAATTCAATCACAGTCGTTGATAATGGCCGCGGTATTCCCGTGGACATGCATGAGAAGGAGCATAAAAGCGGTCTTGAAGTCGTGCTGACAATACTT
>JAIDKP010000129.1 GCA_029051445.1 Muribaculaceae bacterium
TCAAGGAAAATGACACAGAATCTGAAATCCATGCAGCTTGTGGATATCGCAGATGAATGCAATTCCTATACCGAGGAGCGCCATCTTGTACAGGAAGGAAAAATCTACGGGTTCTTCATGATTCCGGAAAATTTCGAGCACGATCTTCTTGCCGGCAGATCTCCGGTTGTGACGTTCTACACCAACATGACGTTCTATGTTCCGGCTTCACTTGCATTCAAAACATTCAAGACGACAGCACTGATGTCAAAAGTCGGAGTGATAATCGAAGTAATGGAGTCGGCCGGAGTCAACGGCTCGAGTGCCCTGCCGTTACTTCAGCCGGTATCATTCCAGGGACGTCCAATAGGCAATCCGGGGATGAACTATGCCGTTTATCTCTGCAACTCATTCCTGCCTTGTGTACTGCAGCTGATGATTCTGCTTGTGACATGCTTCAGTCTTGGTCAGGAAATAAAACACGGCCGCAGCCGTCAGCTCATGAAACTGGCCGACGGATCGATTCTTAAAGCTCTCTTTTTTAAGCTTCTTCCCGAGACTATAGTGTGGTGGGTGATGATTCTGTTCATCGAATCATGGCTTTACTGCTGGCAAGGATATCCGATGAATGGATCATGGTTCTGGATCACATTGTCGGAACTGATGTTTGTCCCTGCCTGCCAGGGCATGGCCCTACTGTTTTTCGGTTTACTTCCTAATCTCAGGCTGTCACTGTCGATAAGCGCGTTGCTCGGTATCCTGAGTTTCTCGATCGCGGCGTTCTCTTTCCCGGAAGAAAGCATGTACCCTGAAATCTCGATATTCAGCTGGCTTATGCCGATACGATACAACTTCCTGATCTATATCGATCAGGCGCTGAACGGCCGGGAGCTGTTTTACAGCCGATGGTGGTATGTGGCCTATATAGTGTACATGCTGCTTCCCCTATTGGTTGCAGGACGCATCAAAAAAGCGTTCATGCGTCAGGTTTACGTACCTTAAAACGTCAGCATTATGGGATTTATGAAAAATTTTGCAAAAGCATTTGCGTCAGAGTTCAGAATAGCGATCCACGACCAAGGCATACTTGTCTTCCTGATTCTTCTGCCACTTGCCTATCCTGTACTGTATTCGCTTATATACAACCCTGAATTTGCAAGAGATGTGGCAGTCGTCGTGGTTGACAACGACAGGACATCGCTGTCGCGGGAGCTGACAAGAAACCTTGATGCATGTCAGGAAGTTGAAGTCATCGGATATGCTGCCGACCTCAGTGAAGCCAAACGCGCTATGGACTCACGAGACTGTTTTGCCATAATCGAGATTCCCAAAGGCTTTCAGCGCAAAGTCGGACGAGGCGAGACCGCCAACGCGGTTTTCTACTCAGACATGAGTCTGCTTATACGCTACAAGGGAGTACTGACAGCTGCCACAAACGTCGCTCTTGCGATGGGAAGCGAGCTTCAGGCAAAAAAAATCGATGAGGTTGTCCCTCTTGCAGCAACCCTATCATCGGGAGATCCCATGCCGGTCGAATCACATTTCCTTGGAAATATCCAGGGAGGATTTGACTCATTCCTTATGCCGGGCGTGCTGATACTGATACTTCAACAGGCCACAGTGCTTGCCGTAGGTATGGCAGGGGGAGCCAGACGCGAGAAAGGTCTGTACTGCGAAGGCAACGGCATGTCACTGCCGACATGGCTTTTGGGCCGCGCGACATGTTTTGTTGTCCTGTTTATGGTTCCGACAATCTACATCTGCCATTATGTGCCGTTGATGTTCTCATTCCCTATGGAAGGCAACACGCTTGAGATCTTCGCTTTCATAATGCCACTGCTGCTATCATCGGTCATGATGGGCTACTGCCTGCAGGGGTTAGTAACTGAGCGTGAATCAGTGTTCATAATATGGGTCATCACCTCCATTATGTTCCTCTTTCTGTCGGGACTCACATGGCCGAGATATGCGATGTCGCCTGTCTGGAAAGCCCTCGCCGACTGCGTTCCTGCAACATTCGGTGTACTCGGCTTCATAAAGATGAACAGCAACGGTTCCACGCTTTCACAAGTCGGCCCCTGCTACACTGCTCTGTGGATACAGACTGTGATATACACCTGTATGGCAATGATAACACAGTGGTATCTGCGCAAAAGCGAATGTAACCTGCGGAATAATACAATAGAATGAATCATACAGTCAAAAAAGGCTTCTGAGAATAAGGCTTTTTTAAAAATAAAACATATCTTTGGAAAGACAGAGCGTTGCATCCGTTCTGTCTTTCCCGGTATATATACCCTGACCTTAGTATTCAGCCATGACAGACTTCCGGCCACACTACTCCGAACTACAGACAAGACTTAACCGTTTTGCCACAATCAGGCTGGAAGATATGACAAGTGTGCGACTCCTCAACCGCATAGACACCAAGTATCTCACGACATTTGAAAAACTACTTGAACTTCTTGATCTTGCAAAAGAGGAATACATGGTGCAAGTGATCGATGGCAAACGCAATCTCCCCTACTATACGATGTATCTGGATACCGATGACTGCCACATGTACACAGAGCATCATCGCGGAAAAAAATGCCGTAAAAAGATACGTATACGGCGATATGAAAGCACAATGCTGTCGTTTCTTGAAATCAAAAGCAAAAACAACAGAGGGCGCACACAAAAAAAACGTGTGAAGTGCAATACCGACGAGATCATGCTGCACCGAGATTTCATAAATTTACACACCCCGTATTCAATTGAATCTCTGAAGCGCCGCATTGAAAACCGCTTTAACCGCATCACACTTGTCAACCGCGAAATGAGCGAACGTCTTACTATTGACACAAGACTGCGCTTCCACAACCTATGTAGCGGCAACCGGGTCATGCTTTCCGAAATAGTCATCATCGAACTCAAACGTAACGGCAATATACCCTCTCCTGTCACAGGTATGCTCGGCCGACTCCAGATCAGGCCCTGCGGATTCAGCAAATACTGTATAGGCATGGCTATTACTGACCATCGGCTTAAACAGAACAGATTTAAAGAACGAATCAGATTCATGGAGCGCAACACGACAATAGTGCGAGACAATGAAGCCTGGCCAGACTGAAAACCTAACCCCGAAAAAACAGATAACAACAATATAACCATGGACGAACTCGAACTTATAGACACTCCCATGATCGCATCGGGCGACTTATTTGAGCTTGTGGCAAGATTCTTGTTCAATACACTAATTGTGTGGATAATAATACATCTGCTATACTATCCGAAAAGCAAACGCCGAGATTATTACTTCACGTTCATGCTTATAAGTGTAAGCATCTTTTTTCTTATATTCCTGCTTGGCGGACTAAAGATCAAAGTAGGGTTTGCGCTTGGGCTATTTGCTATTTTCGGTATAATAAGATACCGCACAGAATCGATGTGTGTCAGAGAGATGACATACCTCTTTGTTATAATAGCGATATCGGTCATCAACGCTCTTGCCGTTACACTCAGCATTGTCGAACTTATCGTTGTAAATACTATATTCATCGTAGCCATACTCCTCTGTGAGCTTAACCTGCTCAACAAACAGCATCAGGAGAAATATGTGATTTATGACCGCATCGACCTTATTGTGCCCGACAGACATGACGAGCTCATCGCCGATCTTGAAAAAAGACTCGGACTAAATATCATAAAAGTAGAAGTAGGCGCTGTGGATTTTCTTAAAGATACTACAATGCTTAAAATACATTATCACGCCGATGAAAACAACTCGGTGAACCACATGATCAAACTACCTAAAGAACAACAGCGATGAAGAAAATACTGACCTTGATTGTTATCACAGCCGCGACGGCATTTGGCGCAAGTGCCCAACAGCTATGGACTTCTGCCGAATTCAAAATGCCTGTGACAAAAAAAATCACAGCAGGAATTGAGGCAGAGTACCGTAGCACCGACAGATTATCGTCGACTGAAAGATGGGCTGTCAACGCTTCCGTAGCCTATCGCATGAAACCATATCTAAAATTTGATGCCGGATATAAATATATCAACGGCTACCGGGGCGACGAATTCAGCACCAAAATGCGAGACATCACCGAGCACCCCAAAAAACCATACCGCCATTATTACACTCCCGGGTATCAGCTGCGGCGTCACCGCGCCTATATATCGGTGACCGGATCTGTCAAAGCCGGCAAACTGTCCATATCTTTACGCGAACGCTACCAGTTCACCCACCGGATCGGCAAGGACTATACACGCTACTACATAAACTCGTCCCTACCGTCACACGATTTCACAAAAGACGATTTCATGACTTCGGGAACGACTCAGGAACGTATAAAGGAAGCCCGCGACAAACACTCGCTACGCTCACGCGTCGAGGCCGAATACACATTCAGCAAGAAGTGCCGATTCAAACCATATGCGAGCATAGAAATGTATAATACTCTGAACGAGAAATTCAGTAGCGACAAAACACGCTATACTGCAGGTTGCAGCTACAAGATAAACCCGCACAACAGCATCGACCTGTTCTACCGTTTTGTACGCGAATATGAGGGAAGCACCAATATAAATGTAATAGGCGTAGGGTACTGTTTCAAACTTTAACTTAAAATAAAAACAGCAAAGGCCGCATTGCTTCCCGATTGCAATGCGGCCTTCGTCATGTCTCAGTATTAATTTCAGCGCAGATTGGGATTTATCTTTCCCCACTCGCTGATCGGCGGAATGATACCGAGCGAGATCACCTCGTCACGCAGTTTGCACAAATGATGATAGCTACGGTCGAGGGCTTTCCTCTCATCCGGCGTACCTGCGACAGGCTTGACCTCAACACCGTTTTTATCAACGGTCGTCTCCATGGCCATCATGATATGGTTGTAGGTTCCGTCGTTAACATAAGTACCCACAGGCCATGTGAACGGCTTGCCTCCCATGGCAGCAGCAATCATTTCGATCGAGAGATATGCCGGACTCTGAAACGAAGAGCGTCCGCGCAGATCAATGATATTCTTACCTCCTTGAATCACTCGCTGCTGCATTTCCTCCCATTCTTTCTCTGGCAATGCCTGCGTTCCGATAATCTGTGACAGAGGTTGTCCTGCTACCGTAGTAGTAGAGGCAAAAACCGCCATCTGCTCGCCATGACCGCCATATGTACGG
>JAIDKP010000013.1 GCA_029051445.1 Muribaculaceae bacterium
GATTGTCGGGATACAGAGTGTCTGATCAAGAATAAATGCAGGAGAAGAGATATCCCATGCCGAATATCCGCGGGCTTCAAAAGTGTTGCGGATACCGCCGTTGGGGAAACTCGATGCGTCGGGCTCCTGCTGCACCAGAAGCTTGCCGTTGAATTCCTCGACTACGCCGCCTTTGCCATCGTGCTCGATGAAGGCGTCATGCTTCTCGGCTGTACCGTCGGTAAGAGGGTGAAACCAGTGGGTATAATGGCGTGCGCCGTTGTCAATCGCCCACCGCTTCATGCCGGCCGCCACGCTGTCGGCGAGATCGCGCGGCAGCGGCTCCTTCATGTCGATTGCCTTTACGAGAGCGTCATAGGTCTGCTTGGGCAGGTACTCAAACATTTTCTGACGATTGAACACGAGAGAACCATAATAGGTCTCGGGCCTCTGTGCGGGGATGTCGACATGTACGGCTTTGCGGGCCATTGCCTCTTCAACCGCTTTAAATCTGAGATCAGACATAAGATTAATATAGTGATGAATGGATCTTCTTTCTTAGAGACTGCTCAAAAGCAAAGTAATATGAATTTTAAACAGTTTCTTATAATGAGAGAGGGCTGCACTGTGATGCGCAGCCCTCGGGAGATTTATATTTTTAAAGCTGTGATACGCTCTACAGCTTCCGATGTAGCTTCGTGGCTGCTGAAGGCCGTCAGTCGGAAGTAGCCTTCGCCTGAGGGGCCGAAGCCGACGCCGGGGGTGCCTACCACCTTGGCATCGCGGAGAAGCTTATCGAAGAACTCCCACGACGAAAGACCGCTTGGGGTCTTCAGCCATACATATGGCGCGTTGACACCGCCGAACGCCTCGATGCCGATGCTCTTCAGGCCGTCGAGAAGCATGGAGGCATTCTTCATATAGTAGTCGATTGTCGCTTTGATCTGTTCCTGGCCGCGTGAGGTGTAGATAGCGGCGGCTCCTCGCTGCACGAGATATGACGCACCGTTGAACTTCGTGGTCTGACGGCGGTTCAAGGGCGGGTTAAGATACACGTCATTGCCGTTGGCATCGACACCTTTGAGTTCCTTTGGCACAACAACATATCCGCAGCGCAGACCGGTGAATCCGGCTGTCTTCGAGAAACTGCGGAACTCGATGGCTACTTCACGTGCGCCCTCGATCTCATAGATTGAGTGAGGCACATTCTCCTCGCGTATGTAGGCTTCATAGGCCGAGTCAAAGAGTATCAGCGAGCCGTTGGCGCGGGCGTAGTCAACCCACACCTTGAGTTGGTCGCGGGTGAGGGTAGTGCCGGTCGGGTTGTTTGGGTAGCAGAGATAGATGATGTCGGGACGGCGCTCGGGCAGAGAGGGTATAAACGAGTTCTCGGCTGTGCAGGGGATATATACTATATTGCTCCAGTGCTGTCCGTCGAAGTCGCCTGCGCGGCCTGCCATGACATTTGTGTCGACATATACAGGATATACAGGGTCAGTGACGGCCACGATGTTGTCGATCGAGAGAATATCACCGATATTTCCAGTGTCGCTCTTGGCACCGTCACTCACAAAAATTTCATTGATGTCAACGTGTATGCCACGCTTCGCGTAGTCGCATTCGGCGATGCGTGAACGCAGGAAATCATAACCCTGCTCAGGCCCGTAGCCATGAAATGTGGAGGAGTCGGCCTGATCGTCGACCGCGTTGTGCAGAGCGTCGATAGAAGCGGGGATAATGGGACGGGTGACATCGCCGATACCCATGCGTATGATCTTGGCATCAGGATTTTCCTGCTGGAATGTATTTACACGGCGCGCTATCTCGGTGAAAAGATAGGTTGCCGGAAGCTTGCAATAGTTATCGTTGACTTTAAACATCTGTTCGGTGTGGTTTATTAATTCTGACGGGGATAAGTGCCGGTGAAAACCGTTGTAGCTCCTCCGGTCATATATACATGGTTGTCTTCCTGGTTCCAGAATATGGTGAGATCACCTCCAAGCAGGTGGATTGTCACAGTGCGTCCGGTACGTCCGGTAGTGATGGCGGCTACGGCGGTGGCACATGCTCCTGTGCCGCATGCCATGGTCTCGCCGCTTCCGCGTTCCCATACTCTCATTG
>JAIDKP010000130.1 GCA_029051445.1 Muribaculaceae bacterium
GCACTAAGCATACGCAACGGTTCGTCGCTGCACGTTATGTCGGGATCAAGAGGAGTCCTTATAAGCCCCTTGTCAAGATCACCGATACCACCGAACAGATCGACAACCTCGCCGAAACATTCGCCGCCGTTGACACACAGAGCCAGTGCGTTTATCGTAAAATCGCGGCGCGAGAGATCATCCTCAAGCGTCCCGTCCTCCACTATGGGCTTGCGCGATCCACGGTTGTAAGACTCCTTGCGGGCACCTACAAATTCAAGCTCCATTCCCCCGGTCAGAACCTGCGCCGTACCGAAATTCCTGAACACCGTCAGGCGCGCGTGTTTGCGCTCCGACGCGATAGCCTCGGCAAGCTCGATACCGGAACCGACCGTAACGAAATCTATATCCTTCGACTTGCGGCCAAGAAAAAGATCCCGCACATAACCGCCGACAACATATGTCTTACGGTTAAGCCGGTCGGCAACACGACCTACAGTCAGAAAAGGCTCTCTGGATATTATTTCACGGAATTCAGCCATCGGAGATTCTGATATTATAAAAGTTCTGTGATTTCCTCAGGAAGATTGGTGAGGCAGCGAAGACCGTCGCATGTCACGACATAAGTATTCTCCACACCGACTGCACCTGTCCCGGGTATGACAAACTTGGGCTCTATAGCGATAACATTGCCGACCTCGAGCACGTCGCGCGAGCGCGGAGCAATCACGGGAGCCTCGTTTATCTCTATACCCACACCATGCCCTATGAATCCGGCATGCTGCCTGTGACCCATGAAATAAGCGTGCAGACCGCGCTCCTTCACAATACTCTCAGCCTCCTCATACATTTCCGAGGCCTTCGCACCGGGAACACCCGATTTCTCGAGAGCGCGTAATATGTCCATCGAGCATCGGTGAGCTTTCTCGGCAAGAGAATCGATACTTCCGACCCTGTACACTCTGGTCATATCAGTCATATAGCCTGTATAATTGCCATTGACATCGACCATCACTGTCATACCTCCCGCAATCACCGTCCCGTCGGCTCCAACCGGAAGCGACGGATCAACTCCGGCTCCTCCCATAGCGAAATCATAGGGAGTAGGGGAGTCGGCATTGTCGCCGGCAAGTACATTGCCCATAAAAAGCTCCATGCTGTCACCTGCGATACGGAACTGCCCGAGACACCCCGACAGACGCGACAGACGCTCTATCTCGATCTGAAATTCGATATCCGACATTCCTGCGGCATACAGTCCCGGGATACGCCTGTAGACCCCCTCCTGCATTTTGCCTGAACGCTCGATCATCTCGATCTCCATGTCGGTCTTCACGCTTCTGGCTTTTCTCAGAACCTTCGACAGATCTCCCGGAACTTTTATTCCGGCTGCCGCTGAAAGCCGCTCTATACTGGAATAAGTGGCGCAGTCAAGCTCAAGACCGAGCTCACCGTCGGCCAGACAGCCGAAATCAATTTCCTCCGGTTTACGCACATACACCACATTGTCGCCTTCAAGCTCCACCGGGCGGCGCACATAATACGTCACCGAATCCTGAGTGACAAGTATCCAGCCCACAAAAATGCGGCCTGTAAGATAAAATTTGGATGCATTTCCGCTTACAAGACCGGCCCTGATACCGGCCGACAGCATTGCCGAGCGCACGCGGTCAAGCCTGCGGCATGACTCTGCCTCGGGCAACAATAGCAACCGCCCTTCTTCCTTGCGGGAAGTACGGCTGAAAAAATGCTCACCGTTTCGTCCCATCCTCTGTATCACTTTTAAAAAACAGTCCTACCTTCGATATTCCGCGCAATGTATCGCAGCGCATGATGTGCCTGATATTGATAGGATGGCCAGAAACATGTCTGATATGCTTCACCGGCATCTCCACCTCTATTTCAGGTCCCAGACCCGTTCCCGACCAATTGCCACAGGAGTCCGACATGTGAAATTCCACCGTATCTCTCACCAGGCTGTTGTCCTCCTCGACGCTCGATATCTCAAGCCACAGATTGCTGTAACGGTAGGATGAGTCATGGCTGACAGCAACAAAAAGTTCACCGGAACTAACGCTGTCAAGATGAGTCAGACTGAACGTAACCATATCACCGTATACCCATCCACTTTCCGGAAGAAGCGAATATGCGCTGTCATCGTTCAGCAGATTCGTGCAGCCCGAAGGAAGCATCGACAACATCATTGCCACCGATGCCAAGACCGCTATAAATCTCATTCTGCTTCCTGACTTCATTTCCTGTCCTGTGACTGAAAGTCCCGGAGGCAATATATGCCCGCCGGTCATGTGTTAACCTTCACTTTTATCCACTCCGCTGCCGTTATTACCATTGCCGCCGCCACGGCGGTTACGGTTGCGGCCGCGGTTACGGCTACCGCCATCCTTGCCCTTCTCCGCCTGAGTCTCAGGCTGGGGTTTGGGAGCCTGCGGCTGACCACCTTCCTGCTGCCCTTTACGCTTGTTACCCTTCGAACGCTTGCGGCGGCCCTTCGAGTCAAATCGGTTCAGGCTGCTGTCGGCAAGTATATCGTTATACTGCTTGCTCTTCTTGGCATCGGCCTCATCATCGCGGAGAAGCGAGCGTGGTTTCTCGCCCGACTTGTTCATCTCGATGATTTCAAAAGCACGGAGTGCGTCAATAACAGTAAGATTAGCCGCTATCTGCTTATCCGACGAATACGTGATCTCCTTCTTGAAAACATCGGTCTTGAACACATACCAGGTAGCATCCTCAGTCTCAAGCCTTACATTCTTTTCAGGCATATCCTTCAGGCTCTCCATGTAGGCGTCAACCTCAAAATTGAGACAGCACTTCAGCTTGGCACACTGTCCGGCAAGCTTCTGCGGATTGAGCGATATATCCTGATACCGTGCGGCAGCCGTCGATACCGATACGAAATTCGACATCCAGGTCGCACAGCACAGCGGGCGGCCGCACGGACCGATTCCGCCGATCCTTGCCGCCTCCTGGCGGGCACCGATCTGCTTCATCTCTATGCGCACCTTGAATGTCTCGGCAAGCACTTTGATAAGCTGGCGGAAATCCACACGCTCATCGGCTATATAGTAGAAAATAGCCTTATTGCCGTCACCCTGATACTCAACGTCGCCGATCTTCATGTTCAGTCCGAGCGACTCGGCAATCTGCCGGGAGCGTATCATTGTGTCGTTTTCGCGGGCCTTAGCCTCCTCATATTTTTCCAGATCCTGCGGACGGGCCTTTCTGAAAACACTCTTCACCGAGTCGCGTCCATCGTTGCGGAAACCGGCGCGCTTCATCTGTATCCTGACAAGATCGCCGGTCAGTGCAACACGGCCTATGTCATGACCCGGCTGTGCCTCGACGGCGACCATGTCGCCCTCCTCAACAGTCAGCCCCTCGGGAAGACGGTAAAAACCTTTGCGTGTATTTTTGAAATGAACCTCCACGATATCATAGGAGGCTCCGCCGCCGGGAATATCGGCAAGCCAGTTGGTGCAGCGCAGATTGTCACGAAACTGCCTGCAACAGCCCGCACCACATCCACGAGACCTCTGCGATGACCCGCAGGTTGTCTCGTTTAACTCCTCTGGACGGTTGTCCGTAGCATCATACACGCCACCGTTGGATGATTCTTCCATAACGATCCATCCTCCGATTTTACTTCGCGAAACTTACCGAACGGGTCTCACGTATAACCGTAATCTTAACCTGACCCGGATAAGTCATCTCATCCTGGATTCTGCGCGCTATCTCGGTCGACAGACGTTCGGTCTCGACATCGTCGATCTTGTCGGCACCGACTATCACACGGAGCTCACGACCTGCCTGGATAGCATAAGTCTTGACAACACCGGGATACGACAGAGCAAGCTGCTCAAGATCTTTCAGACGCTTGATATAAGCCTCCACAATCTCGCGGCGCGCACCGGGACGTGCACCCGAAATAGCGTCGCACACCTGCACTATAGGAGCCAGAAGCGAAGTCATCTCCACTTCATCGTGGTGAGCGCCTATGGCATTGCAGATATCAGGCTTTTCCTTGTATTTCTCGGCAAGCTTCATGCCAAAAAGTGCATGCGGCAGTTCGGGCTCCTCATCAGGCACCTTGCCTATGTCATGAAGCAGACCGGCACGCCGTGCACGCTTCGGGTTCAGACCAAGCTCCGATGCCATGACAGCGCAGAGATTTGCTGTCTCGCGTGAATGCTGAAGCAGATTCTGCCCATAGCTCGAGCGATACTTCATCTTGCCGACGATACGTATCAGGTCGGGATGCAGGCCATGTATACCGAGATCGATAGCCGTGCGCTTGCCGGTCTCGATGATTTCCTCCTCGATCTGCTTTCTCACCTTGGCGACCACCTCCTCGATACGCGCCGGATGGATGCGGCCGTCAGTCACAAGCTGATGCAGAGCCAGACGGGCGATCTCGCGGCGCACCGGATCAAATCCCGAAAGCACTATGGCCTCAGGAGTATCGTCGACTATGATCTCAATACCTGTAGCAGCCTCAAGAGCGCGTATGTTACGTCCTTCACGACCGATGATACGTCCCTTGATCTCATCTGAATCAATATGGAAAACCGTCACCGAGTTCTCGATAGCTGTCTCCGATGCTACGCGCTGTATCGACTGTACGACAATCTTCTTAGCCTCCTTGTTGGCCGTCATCTTGGCCTCATCCATGATATCGTTGATATATGCGGCAGCCGCGGTCTTGGCCTCGTCGCGCATAGACTCTACAAGCCTTTCCTTAGCCTCTTCAGCAGTAAGACCCGAAATATGCTCAAGTTCCTCAAGCGCTTTGCGGCGCACAGCCTCGACCTCCTCTGCCTTGGCATCAAGCTGAGCCGAGCGGGTCTCAAGAGCATTTTTCTGATTATCGATATCATTCTTGGCACGCTGATTTTCGCTCTGCTGCTGGTTCAGCTGAAGCTCACGCTGCTTTATGCGAGCCTCGGCCGACTGAACCTTCGACATACGCTGCTGAGCGGTTTTCTCAGCTTCATTCTTTATCTTGAGTTCCTGCTCGCGTGCTTCAAGCAGCTTATTCTTTTTAAGAACTTCGGCCTCACGTTCAGCCTCCTCTATAAGAGTCCTGGCTCTACTTTTTCCCAACTTCTGCTGCACCGTCAGAGTGACACCCACTCCCGCTGCAAGCCCCAGC
>JAIDKP010000131.1 GCA_029051445.1 Muribaculaceae bacterium
TATTACCCCCCCCCTGATTAAAAATCTCATAGTTTTTAAACTTCTGACCATATCCGCATCAACCCTCTCGGCACAACACTATCGCGGTTTCGTCGATGCCTACGGCCCCGTAAGCATCAACGGACTGCCCAGTGGCTTTTCTGATGAAGCTCCAAAACTCGGCATCGGAGGCATGACATCGCATGGTGTGCAGATCCGCAAACTGTTTGTAGGTGCAGGTGCAGGATACATTTACTCCGAACCGACACATACAATCCCTGTTTTTGCCGACGTACGATGGGATTTCTTCGGAAACCGTGGAGTGAATCCATTTGTCGGTCTGAGACTCGGTTATACAGCCGTTCTTGACCCGGCAAACTACGACCGCGAGGTATATTATAGGGATTCCGAACATACCTGCACTTACCGGGAGTCAAATGAAGCATCATTTTACTTCCAGCCGACCGTAGGCCTGCGCATACGCACGGCACCGAAATGCGGACTCAACATTTCGCTTAGCTACATTCCGATAAAAAATGTCATTAAAGATTACCACTATTATACTGACTCTGACTGGAACAGCACAGAAACAATAAAGTCCTACACCAAAGGCTACCTCGCACTTGGCCTCGGATTCGACTTCTGACCCCGCCGCCGACAGAGCGGGGCAAAACAACAAAAAAACCAAAAATCATGAAAGCTAAAATCATTGCATTTCTATTCTCTCTCATTGCCATTGCCCCGCTCTCGGCACAACACTATCGTGGATTCTTCGATGCCTACGGGATGCTTCGCGTAAAGAGCGCGCCATCCAATTACCATATACCAACCGGCGACTACGGTTGGAGAGTATGGGGAGCTGGCGCAACAACCTCACATGGAATTCAGCTCAACAAATTGTTCATCGGACTCGGAGCAGGCTACTACTCCACTGCAGACAATCACAGCATTCCTATCTTTGCCGATGCCCGATGGGACTTCTTCGGCACACGCGGCGTAAACTTCTTTGCCGGTATCAAACTCGGCTATAATAAATGCATCTATAGTCCTACCCCATGGGGAGTTGGACAATATGATGAAAAAAACACATCGTCATTCTACTTCCAGCCGAGTGTGGGTATGCGCATACGCACTGGCCACAGCCACGGACTCAACATCTCACTGAATTATATTCCGCTACGTCAGCAGATCGTTGAGAGAAACAACGAAATTAACAATGACGATCATTCATGGACACCGATAGGCTACTACACCAAAGGCTACATAGCGCTTGGTGTCGGATTCGACTTCTGAGGAACTGTCTCAAAATGGCTTCTGACATGAGAAATATTGTTCCTAATTTGTGAGCGTACTATCGCACGCCCCTACAAATCAGCATCATGTCATACACACGATCAATCTAAAACGTCGTAGGGGCGTGCGACAGTACGCCCAAAGCCTGTTCTGACACAATCTCCTAGACAAAACAGTTGTGGTGTGGAATTCTGAAACCAAACTCTTATGAAACAGTTAGCACTTCTTATACTTTCACTACTCACTATCTTCCCGATAGCGCGGGCCGATGAGTCGGTCACCGTCGACGGAATTAAATACACTCTCCTTGGCGACCGCACGCTGTCATGCCGGGCCGACAACAAGAAAGCGCTTGTCGACGTCACGATACCGGAAACTGTAAAAGTCAACGGTATAGACTACTACGTGAGCACGATTGAGAAGCGCGGATTTATCGGATGCAAGAACATGCGCTCGCTTGTACTGCCCAACTCCATCAAGCGCTTCGAGGCGATGGCGTTCTGGAACTGCGAGAACCTCGAGAGTGCCGTGCTCCCCGACGAGGCTGATGCTAAAGTCGACTGGGGAAACTACGGCTACGGCGACAAAGGCATCTTCGCAGGATGCAAAAAACTCGCGCAGGTACGCGGAAACAGCACACTCTATCCGCACTACGTGGTCTACGACGCATTCCACAAATGCAATGAAGTGCCGTTCTTCAACACGATAATCGAGATGGGAGCTGCCGAGATGACCAACATGAAGCTGAGCCGCTCGTTCGACGAGTTCGCATCGCTGCGCATCAAGGATCCGGTCGAGTCGTGGCAGCGCAAAAAAGACTACGAGACCATGGCCCAGTGGGAGACCCGAGTCAACGACGCAAACCGCAAGAAAATGATCGATGAGGCGATTGCCGAAGCACGCAACGAATACATCAAGGTCTTTGCTCCGCCGGCACTGAAAGGAACACTTGAGGAGTACAACGCCGAGTATGCATTCTATCCCGTTTTCCTCGGGTCACTCGGCAATGTCTACGCCAGCGTCCCCGCTGAGGAAGCCGAGAACTTCTCACGCAACTGGGACAAAGTCGAGATAAAACCCCTCTACGGAATTCTTGACAACAGCCTCGCCGTGCTCTCATGCACCTTCATGCTCGACGGCAAAGAATACAAATCGGCAAGCAGCTACGCAGAAGACGAGCTGGCATCACTGACGCTGAACATCACACCGCTCGCTGCCGTGCGCGAGTACGAGCAGATGATGGCATCGGGAGCGTTGCCCGACGAGCCGGTGCGCAGGTTTGACCCCGACGTAATCGATATCGACATTCCGTCGACAACCGTAGCCGCAACCAACACATTCGCTGTAGTCATAGGAAACGAAAGCTACCATAGAGTAGCGCCGGTGGACTACGCCATGAACGATGCACGCATCTTCGCGAAATACTGCTCACGCACACTCGGAATACCCGAGGACAACGTGCGCACATACTACAACGCAACTTTCGGCGACTTCGTGGCGGCGATCGACGACATAACGGCGATAGCCGCGGCCTACAAGGGAGACATAAACGTGATATTCTACTATGCCGGACACGGTATGCCCGACGAAAGCAACCGAAACGCATACCTCATACCCATAGACGCGACAGGAACACAGCCCGAAGTGTGCTATCCGCTCGGTAAACTGTATGAACAGCTCGGACAGCTGAAAGCCAAATCGGTAGTGGCATTCATCGACGCATGTTTCAGCGGATCGCTCCGTGGCGACGGAATGCTTGCAAGCGCGCGAGGCATCAGACTGAGACCCAAGGAAATCGACGCGACAGGAAACATGGTGGTGCTCTCAGCGGCATCAGGAGACCAGGCGGCATTCCCCTACCACGAGAAAAGCCACGGACTATTCTCCTACTATCTGCTCAAAAAACTCAATGACACAAAAGGCGATGTCACACTCGGAGACCTCGCCGATTTCGTCACCGACGAAGTTTCGCGACAGTCGATCGTCGTCAACAAAAAGCAGCAGGTACCCAACGTCAAATGGTCGGCCAATATAACCGACTCATGGAAAAAAATCAGACTTCGCGAATGACATACTGATCTGATCATTATTAAAGACGCACGCTGAAGATAAACAGGCGCTATTTGTGAATACGTCACAAATAACGCCTGTTTAAGGTTTTTTATAATAATAATGTCTAATCCACTTCGCGAGAATGCTAACTTTGTAACATAATTAATAGACTGTAGAATCACATGATGTTTCAAGGACAATAATTTTGTCTGATGACTACATTTACAACTTTTTATTTGTTATGACCAAAAAGTTACGCATTCGCGACCTCACTCTCCGCGACGGACAGCAATCACTGTTTGCGACCCGTCTTCCCCAGAAAGAAATAGACCGACTTCTCCCGCTATATCAGGATGCAGGATTCTACATCATGGAAGTGTGGGGTGGTGCAGTGCCCGATTCTGTCATGAGATACCTTGACGAATCGCCCTGGAACCGTCTGCGCATATGCTCGCAGTACATGAAAGGAAAATCACTGCTCTCGGCACTCTCAAGAGGACGAAACCTTTTCGGATATGTACCCTACCCCAACACGGTACTCGAGGGATTCTATAAAGAAGCCATAGCCAATGGCCTCAACGTAATGCGAATCTTTGACGCGCTCAACGACATCGACAACGTCAAGGAGTCTATCAAACTCATCAATGAGCTTGGAGGAATTGCCGACGGAGCCGTATGCTACACCGTAGACCCGAAGCCCGAGGCACCTGCACCCAAAGGATTCTTTGCCAAACTGTTCGGCAAGAAAGATCCGGAGCCAGAAATGATCTTCACCGATGACTACTTCGTCTCGAAAGCAAAGCAGATGGAGGCACTTGGTGCAAAGATCATCACCCTCAAAGACATGGCCGGACTTGTAAACCCGCTCAAAGCCGCGTCGATCATATCCCGCCTGAAACATTACGTGAATGTCCCCATCGACTTCCATACACACTGCACACCCGGCTACGGCCTCGCGTCGTCGCTCATGGCAATCATCAACGGCGTCGACATACTCGACACCAACATCTGGTGGTTTGGAGGAGGATCGGCTGCGCCCGCAATCGAGCTCATCTACATCTTCTGTAAGAAACTCGGCATAGAGCTCGAGGCCGACATGGAAGTAGTGGGTAAGATACGCAAAGAGCTTAAAGACGTGCGTCGCAGCGTTGCGGCATTCGACCTACACAAAGACAACTTCCCCAACGATTTCGATCCGCTCAACGACACACTTCCGGCAAATATCGAAGCCCTCTTCGACAACGCTATCGCGGCCGCGAAAAACCTCGACGAAGAGGCACTGCTCGACGCATGCCACGCAATCGAGGCTTACTTCAACTTCCCCAAGCCCAATCTGCTTGTCAAAGAGGCCGAAGTTCCGGGCGGAATGTACAGCAACATGGTCGCACAGCTTAAGAGCCTCGGAGCCGAGGATCTGCTCGACGATGCCATGAAGCTGATACCCAAGGTGCGTCGCGACGCAGGTCTGGTACCGCTCGTGACACCGACAAGCCAGATCGTGGGCGCACAGGCAGTCAGCCTCGCAATCGACCGCAAGAAAGGCAACCCCGACTACTCCAACCCATCGACACAGTTCACATCGCTTGTAAAAGGCGAATACGGAAAAACACCGGTTCCCGTTGATCCCGCATTCCGCGAAAAAATCACCGGAAGCCCCGAGGAAAGACCCTACGACGTATCGTCCTACAAAAAGCCCGCAAACCCCGTGCTTGAAGACATGGGAGGCGTGCAGCTCGCGACAAACAAGGAAGAGGAGCTTCTGCTCGAACTGTTGCCGACTGTGGCCAACGGCTTACTGAAACGCCGACGACCCGAAGAAAACGAGAAAG
>JAIDKP010000132.1 GCA_029051445.1 Muribaculaceae bacterium
ATCGGATGTGCGGGATTTCAAAGCCTCCTCGCGAAAAGATAATCAAATACAAGAGATATAAACCATTCATGAAAAAATTACGTTTATTGCTTTCTGTAATGGCACTTGCCGCAGCCAGTGCCACAGGATTTGCCGGTGATCGTCTTCCCGGTTATATCCAGGCAGAGAAGTTCACAGCCGACAAGCTCGGAACGATGCTGTTTTCGACACAGGTCACTCCCCGCTGGTTTCCTGACGGCAACAAGTTCTGGTTTACCTACAAGACCAGTGACGGTGATTTCTGGTATGTCGTAGATCCGGTGGCCCGCACCCGCACTCCGCTTTTCGACCGCGACGACATGGCATCGCAGCTGACAGAGATCGTCGGTGATCCCTTTGAAGGGAAGCATATGCCTATAAGAAATCTCAAGATCGACAAGGACTGCCGTACTTTCACTTTTGAAATCACTTCGACAATCGACGAGGAGGTGAAGAAAGATGGCGACAAGGACAAGAAGGGCAAGAAGGAGAAAAAAGTTTTCTATTTCTCATATGACTATCCGACCAAAAAACTGACTCATCTCACCGATAAGGAGAAGGATCCCAAGCGTCTCGGCTGGGGCTCAGTGTCGCCCGACGGCAAGACGGTAGTATATGCCAAGGATCTGAATCTCTATAAGATGAGTATCGAGGACTATGAGAAGGCCCGCAAGGATGAGAATGACTCGACTATCGTTGACATACAGCTCACAACCGACGGTGTGGAGGATTTCGGCTACGGTATTCCCTACAGCACTCTCAACACTGACACTCTCTGCAACGGCAAGCGCAAGGGTGTCTATGGCGCATGGTCGCCCGACTCGAAACATTTTGCCGTGGTTCTTGAAGACCAGCGTGAGGTCAAGCCTTTCTGGGTAATCAACTCGATCGCTCAGCCGCGCCCGACGCTCGAGAGCTACAAGTATCATATGCCCGGCGAGAAGGAGGCTCCGCAGTATCATCTCTATGTGTTCGATATGTCGAACAATACCCGCAAGGAGGTGGATGCCGCTGCATTCAAGGATCAGGTTCTCGATATCGAAACTGAGACTCCAACCAAGCGTTCGGCCAATGACGAGTACTACAAGAGTGTGTGGACGGGTGACAATGACAAGTTCTATCTTACCCGCACGAGCCGTGATCTTCACCGTGTCGATGTCTGCACCTACACAATCGGCGAGGACAAGGTGGTGCCTGTGATCGAGGAGCGCATGAACACTTATGTCGACATGCAGCCTGTGAAGCTTGCATCGGGTGGCAAGGAGATCATACACTGGAGCGAGCGCGACGGATGGGCGCATCTTTATCTCTATGACAGCGAGGGTAACCTGAAGAACCGTATAACTAAAGGCCCGTGGCATGTTTCGCGCGTGCTGAAGGTGGATGATCCTACCCGCACGATCTATTTCACAGCCAACGGCATGGATGCTGAGGAGAATCCTTATTACGAGCATCTATATCGCGTGGGTTTCGACGGCAGCGGTCTCAAGCTACTCACTGAGGGCAATTATTTCCATCGTGCCGATATCGATGATGACGCGCGTTTTATTGTCGACAATTACTCGCGTGTGAATACAGTGCCCAATGCCGTGCTTCTCGACAACCAGGGACGTAAGGTGATGGATCTGCATGAGGCTGATTTCAGTCAGCTTTTTGCCGCCGGCTATAAGTTCCCCGAGATTTTCAAGGTGAAAGCTGCCGACGGTGTCACCGATCTGTGGGGTACGATGTTCAAGCCGTTTGATTTTGATTCGACCAAGGTCTATCCTATTATCGACTATGTATATCCCGGTCCGCAGGTTGAGTCTACAAACTATCCTTTCACCCGCATGAATGTGAGAAACGACCGTCTTGCGCAGGCCGGATTTATAGTTATCAATGTAGGTCAGCGCGGTGGTCATCCCTCACGCTCGAAGTGGTATCACAATTATGGCTACGGCAACATGCGCGATTATCCGCTTGCCGACCACAAGTATGCCATCGAGCAGCTTGCCCGCGAGCATCCGTTTATCGATATCGAGCGTGTGGGTATGCACGGTCACTCGGGGGGCGGTTTCATGACAGCTGCGGCTATGTTCTCTTATCCTGATTTCTTCAAAGCGGGTGTGTCGTGTGCAGGTAATCATGACAATACCATCTACAACCGCTGGTGGAGCGAGAAGCACCACGGTGTGAAGGAGGAGGTGAGCGAAGAGGGTGATACTACGTTTGTATACAAGATCGCTACCAATCCGGAGATCGCTAAGAATCTCAAAGGTCATCTGATGCTTGTGACCGGTGATATTGACAATAATGTGCATCCCGGTAACACAATACGTGTGGTAAATGCTCTGATACGTGCCGGAAAGCGTTTTGATCTCGTTATTCTGCCCGGTCAGCGTCATGGCTTCGGCGACATGGATGAGTATTTCTATTGGCGTATGGTTGACTTCTTCTCGGATCATCTTCTTGGTGAGCGTGAGAAGTCGGTGGATATACCGAAACGATAAATGAAGTGTATATAAAAAAACGCTGCCTCGTTGAGGCGGCGTTTTTTTTATGGGGTGCTGAGAGTGAGGTGTAACCCGCGCGGCGGGTTGAGGAGGAGGGTTTCGTGCGGATCCCTCACGTAGCAGTCTGTCGACTGCAATGTGGGGTTACGATAGATGTGACTGCCTCCGGCAGTCGGTGGTGGTAGCTGCGATAGCTGATGTAGCTGCGATAGCTGCGATAGGGTGAAGCTAACCTCCGGCAGTAGCCATTGTGGATGATGCTAGGTGTGTCGCAGCGCTGCAGCTCTTTGAGGGTGTGCGGCGTACACCGGGTTCCCTACGGTCACCCGGTGCTACTCGTGTTTCGCCGCGACTGCGGCTCCCGTCGCATAGAGTGGTTTGTCGTTGTGAGCCGGTGGGTGGAGTTAGTGGCGGCGGGAGCGGGGAGCGGCGTAGAGTATATAGGTTGTCTCCGGGGAGAGGGTGCCTGTGAGGATGCCTTCGCTGACGGTGAATGGGGTGCCGTGGACTGCGTCGGTATAGGCACCGTCGGGCAGGGTGGTGGCGATCTTCACTTTGTTGTTTTTCTTTGTCAGGTTGATAAGTGTGGTTCCGCGTGTACCGCGTGCTATCTGTATGATTTTTCCGTCGTCAGTTGTTGAAACTGCTTCGGGCTGTCCGGCCATT
>JAIDKP010000133.1 GCA_029051445.1 Muribaculaceae bacterium
AATCGAGGGTACCCGCTTGTTGTTGGCTCGTTGCGGTTGGCCTTGCCTGTGCTTCTCAGGATATTGCCCATGCCCCCGCCGATCTTGACGGCATCGGCTGTCAGAATAGCGTTGGCACCGGGGCAGATGTTGCTGAGTGTAACAATGTCGCGGACTCCTTTGTCAAACTCGAATTCCCCGAGGAAAACCCACGTTCCGGTTCCCATGGACTGATTGACGGTAAAGTGTGCGTCACCTCCGAGGCCATGCACTGTGTAGGGAGCCGCATATGCAGGACGTTCACTTTTCCCATAGCTGACATAGACCGCATATTTGCCCCTTTCGGGAATATCCGCCCTATACACTGCAAGCGATGATTCCGATTTGTGGTCTACGGTCTTTACACTGCGATATCCGCCGGCTTTAAACGGATTTTCTCCGTCGACAAGAGTTGCGTTAGGCAGCCCGAATCCTGATGCGCCTGCGTCATGCCAGTCATGTTTGCCGTTGACTTCGGAGTATCCTTCGCCCCATGCCGCGCCACCGTCCCTGTCAATGATAATCTCAATTGGCGAAGTGTCGCGCTCGCGGGGGCAGAGTACATATGCTCCCGCATTCTCAAGCATAGGTATGAGAAACGGATAGACATATCCGGTCGTATAGAGATCTTCGACCGTCTGCATGATTTTGCCGCGTTGCCACTGCCAGCGGTCGGTGCGTTTCTCGAAGTAACGTCCGTGGCTTGGCCAGAGTGCTATGTTGGCACCGGTCATTCCCTTGTCATAATCGGTTTCGTCAAGACGGCGCACAAATGGCCTCGTTTCGCTCGGGCCGGGATTCTTTTTCGGAGCTCCGCGCAACAGCCTCTCGACAGGTGTTTTGCCAACCATGAGCTTTATCGTGAAATCTCGTTGGCTTTCCGGGAGAACCTCTGCCAAAGCTTCTTTCAGGGATTCGAGATCTTCCTCTGTATAAGGTGGATAGCCTGCGCGATCATTGCAGATGAGTGTCACTGTTTTTGTCTGGGCATTCACTTGCGCCGATTTTACAGTTATGCCGGCGATATTGGTGTATTCAGGAAGCCAGTTGCGGAAAGCTTCGGTTAGTGCTATCTCAAGCGCCCCGGTCTTATTTACATTGCGGCGTGCTGCATCTGCGGGAAAAGACATCGTCGCGACAACGATGAAGAGTATTATTCGTGTCAGATATGAAGACATGCGTTGATTTGGGAGAGAATTGGTTTTTGATTGGTCTATAAAATGGATTGATACTGTAAAAATACTCAAAAGTTTCGATATAGCCCTCAATGCGCATACGTGGAGCATGTTGATTTAACTTTTGGGTAAAATATCACAAATAAAAGTTATAATATCAGCTTTGGATGATAATTTGTTTCGTTATCTCGTGCCGGAATGTTATTTTTGCATAGTACATAAACCAACCCACTCACAAAATGATGATGAATTTGGATCTTTTCATATCGCTGTTTCTCAATCGCATCGGAGGCCCTCAGTTTCTGATTATTCTGGTGATAATCCTGCTCCTTTTCGGAGGAAAGAAGATACCCGAGCTGATGCATGGAATAGGCAAAGGCGTGCGCTCGTTCAAGAAAGGCCTCAATGATATCGAGGAAAACGTCAAGGATATCGAAAAAGAAGAGGACTCCAAAGCAAAATAATCCGGTCTCCGGCTTAACCGCATGTCAGGTTCCGACTATGATTTTTTCATGGGACGGAACCGTGATATATATGTTCTGTAAATCAATAAAATGACGACCGGCAATAATACGGAAATGGCATTTTGGGACCACCTCGAGGCTCTGCGTGGTGTTCTCTTCAAGATCGGTGGCGTGATAATTGTCGCTGCTGTGACGCTTTTTATTTTTCTGCGTCAGATCATGGATGCGGTCATACTTGCGCCATGTCATCCCGACTTTCCGCTCTACAGGATGCTGTCTTTCATGGGCAATCAGGGCGATTCGGTCTGGTTGCCATCCTTTGGCGGAGATGACTTTCATGTGTCGCTGATCAACATTGAACTTGCGTCGCAGTTCTTTATCCACATGTCGCTTTCGTGTTGGCTTGCTGTGGTCCTGACTTTTCCGGTTATCATTTATCTGTTCTGGACATTTGTTCGTCCCGGATTGCTCCCGCGTGAGCGTCGAGGAGCAGTCAAGGCATTTGCTTTCGGCAACATCATGTTTTATGCCGGAGTGGCCGTGGGCTACTATCTGGTATTTCCTCTTACTTTGCGGTTTCTTGCTGGATACCAGCTTAGCGATTCCATTCCCAACACTGTGTCGATATCATCCTACATGGACAACTTTCTGATGATAATTCTTCTCATGGGAGTTGTCTTTGAATTGCCGTTGCTGGCATGGCTGCTCGGCCGTATGGGGCTGCTCACACGAAGTTTCTTCAGCAAATACCGGCGTCATGCGGTTGTCGCTCTGATGATTGCAGCGGCAATCATTACGCCTACCGGAGACCCGTTTACACTCATGATGGTGTTCCTGCCCATTTATATACTTTGGGAGGGATCGGCTCTGCTTGTACCGGCAGAAGTTCCCGATGACCTTGATGAGGAGACAGACGATGCAGAGACATCCTCATCGCCATCTGTCTGATAGATCGATAGTAAAATAAAAAAATACCGGAGCGGTTCTGAACCGTCCCGGTATTTTTATACTTACGACAAACTCATTATTCGACAGGAATGAAGATTACGATGCGGTTCCAGTTGTTGGTATCGTAAATCTGTGTATCGCTTCCGGCTGCTTCGAGAACCAGACGCTGCGGGTTGATGCCATAGGTGTTGATGAGGACGTTGGCCACTGCTTCCGCGCGTTTCTCCGAAAGCTTCATGTTGTAGTTGCTTGTGCCGGTATCCTTGTCGGCGTAGCCGCGTACTACGATTGTAAGATCGGGATTCTGGATAAGATGCTGGGCGACGTTGTAGACATTGACCTGCTCCTCCGGAGTAATCACCGCCGAATTCAGATTGAATCTCACTGTTGCGAGGATCGGGGCCGGTGCCGGATCCGGACATTCGACTACAGTTACTTCCGGGCATGGAAGCTGCGATTCTGCGGCTGCGAGAGCGGCTCCGGTTGCGGCAAGGTCACCGCGAAGAGAGTTGATATCGTTGGTGAGGACGGCGATATATTCAAGGTCATCGCAAGGGCTGTAGGTGCTGAAT
>JAIDKP010000134.1 GCA_029051445.1 Muribaculaceae bacterium
ATTCATGGCCGAGAACTTTGCCAGCCCTTCGGAATCGACAGGCAGATCATCATAGCGTTCAAGTTGCGCAAGAAGCCCCGCATACGGCGCCCTTGTATCGGCATGGGCCGAATGCGCGGCCTCTAGTTCCTTGTCGCAATAAAACATATAGGCAGCCGAGAGAGTACGCTTCTCTTTCTTATGGAATATGTTTTGTACATCTATCAGCCTTGCCTGGGAAATATCGAAATGAACTCTTGCACGGGCCATCTCCTCACAAAGCAAAGGCAGATCGAACTTTGTGGAATTGAATCCGGCGATATCGCATCCGGCGAAAGCTGCGGAAACTTTCTCTGCAAGATCTGCGAATTTAGGACAATTCGCTACATCCTCGTCTGTAATATGATGCACCGCCGTCGCTTCCTCAGGTATATGCATACCGGGATTGACCCTCACTGTCCACTCACGCGGTTCTTCGGCACCCGGCTCAAGACGCAGCATTGCAATCTCGACTATACGGTCATGTGTGACACTTGTCCCGGTTGTTTCCAGATCGAAAAACATGACCGGACGATCTATTTTCAGCTTCATGTCATTCAGAAGTCAGTGACAGTCATCGGCATAAGCAGCATAAGAAGATCACTGTCCTCTTTCTGATCACACGGGACAAAGAGGCCGGGACGCGACGGGTCGCTCAGTTTCACTTCGATCTCGTCGCTCTTGAGCGTAGAGAAAATATCTATTATAAATACCGAACTGAAACCGATAACCATGCTCTCGCCTGTAAACGAGCATGCGACAGTCTCGATTCCCGACGTACACAGCGTGTTGTCCTGAGCCTTGAGAATAATCTTGTCTGATTCTATTTTAAACTTCACAAGACCGTGACCCTGCTCTACAAAAATAGCCACTCGCTTCAGGGCATTGAGAAACGAGACTCTGTCAACCGTCAGGCTGTAAGGGTTGTTACGCGGAATCACACGATTGTAGTCCGGGAAATTACCCTTGATAAAACGACAGTTGAATGTATATCCTCCGCTTGTGAAAGTCGCGCTCTTGGCATTTGCCGAAACCTTAACATCCTTGTCTCCGCCCGAAAGAATATTCTTCAGTATATTGGCCGGCTTCACAGGCAGAATAAAAGAGCCTTCCACTCCGGGTGCCGACTCCGTATTCTGATACTTCACCAACTTACGGCTGTCTGTCGACACAAAAGTGATCGACTCGGGACTGAGATCCCACAGGATACCCATCATCTGCGGCCAAAGATCATCTGTGCCAACAGCAAACAAGGTATTGTCAATACCACTCAGAATCTGCTTGGCCGGGCAACTGAAATCCAATATGGCCGGATCTGCGTCCTGCTCATTGGGAAACTCCATTCCATTGTAGCCGATCAGATTGTAACGTCCGTTGAGATACGTGATCTCTATCGCGTAATTTGAATCGTTGACATCAAATCTTATTCCCTGGTCAGGAAGCTCCTTAAGAAGCTCGACCACTTTGCGGGCATCAACGCAGAACATACCTTCGCCCTCGGCATCGGTCACCTCGATTGTGGCCGACAGCGTATTCTCGATATCCGAAGCCGTTATTGTCAGCTCATTCCCTTTCAGGACAAAAAGAAAATTATAGAGAATTGTCATCGCATTCTTGGAATTGATGACCTTGCTTACTGCCGATGCGTGGCTGTAAAGCGTCTTGCTGGATACGTTGAATCTCATGCTGTATATGATATTGCTTTTATTTTCAATTTTCCGGCTTATCACCGATATTTCAAATTGCAAATATAGCATTATAATGGCATTTTTGAAAAAGGTTATTATCTTTGCACTAAAATAACATGCTTCAGACACCTTGAAAACATATTGAGGTATCTCGGAAGCGTCACGTTAACCGCATTGCTACGGCACTCAAAGCGCCGGTGGCATATTTTATATTTTCAAAGGGTCAATGGCAAAAG
>JAIDKP010000135.1 GCA_029051445.1 Muribaculaceae bacterium
ACTCAATGTATTGGCCTTCCATACCGAGTTTCTTGATCTTGCCCGAGTTGTGCGAGAGATTAAGTGTAGATCTCCATGTTAGCTCTCTTATCTACACAGAGTTGCCGCCGATCTCGATTTCCCAGCCGCGGTTCTGCATTTCACCCACATTGCGCCAGATCTTATTGCTGACATAAGGGGGCTGTGGAGCGTCTACCTCAAAGAGGAGGTGATCTATGTCGCGGGTGTACCAGTCAAACTTACCCCATAGGCGGTCGTTGAATAGAGCGAAGTCGAGACCGACATTAAACTCTTTTTTCTCCTCCCACTGCAGATCGGGGTTGGCGTTGTTGGCAGGGCCATAAGAGGGAAGCCACTTGCCGGCTGCCTCGTTGAGCCAACCGCCTGCATCGTTGGTCAGGCGTGTAACGGTCATGCCGGTGTCGAAGCTGTTGTTACCGGTCACACCGTAAGCGACGCGCACTTTAAGGTCGCTAAGCCAGTCGCGTGTGTCTTCCATGAACTCCTCGCGGCTGATACGCCAGCCGCCCGAAGCTGCCCAGAATGTACCCCAGCGGTGGTTGGCACCGAACTTTGAGCTACCCTCGTGGCGGATAGAGGCGCTGACCATATATTTGTCATCGTAGCTGTAGTTGGCACGTCCGAAGAACGAGAGAAGACGCTCGCGAACGCTCTTTCCGGAGCTCATGCCGGCGTTGCCGTCCTTCAGATAAGAGCCTTCGCCGAGGTTCCACGGACCGATACCGTTGACCGAAAAGTCAGCGTTGTTGGCACTGAACGATTCATTGCCGTGCTCCCAGTATGACCAGCCGGCGGTTGCGTCAATGCGATGCTCGCGGTTCTCGCCGAACTCCTTAAGGTAGCTCAGATAAGCGTCGTAGGAGATGTTGTTGGTCTTGTTGAAAGTGTGGTAGGCGTAGCCCTGCTTGTTTTCTTTGATAGAGTTGATATGCTCGAAGTCCTCATAGCTGACACCCTGATACTGGCGACGGTCGACGTTGGCCGATGCGTTAATGCTGAGACCATCGTAGAGGCGTGCTTTTAAGGTGAATGTGCCCAGAAGCCACTGATCCTTGCCGTTGTTGTAAGAGTGCATGATGTTGGCAACGGGAGTACCGCTGGATGCCATGGCACCATCCTCGGTTACGTTGTACTTGTTGGGATCCGACGGGCTCATCAGAGGGATAGTGGGGTTGTAGCGCATAGCCCAGCCAACTGTGCCGGCACCGCCACGCTGGTCGCGGTCTGCCTCGCGTGCGGTAAGACGAACGCCAAGTTCCACCTTGCCGTCGAACAGCTTATAGGTGGCATTGATACGGCCCGAGTAGTCCTTACGGTTGTCACCGATAACGACACCGTCGGCATCTTTATACATAACTGACGAATAAACCGAGAGGTTGTCGGTACCGCCCTGAAGGGTGAGCATGTGCTGCTGCTGGAAGGGGTGGTTGCGGGTTACTGCGTCATACCAGTCGGTATTGCTGCCCCAGTTGGTGCCGCCCGACGAGAGTGCGATGCTGTATTCTTCGCCGTTCATCAGTTCCGGTTTGTTGCGGATGAAGTCGGTCGAGAACTCACCTGTATATGTCACGCTCACTTTGCCTGCCTTGGCGTTCTTGGTGGTAATAAGGATCACACCTGCGGCTGCACGTGTGCCGTAGATGGCACCGGCCGATGCGTCCTTGAGTACGTCGATGCTTTCGATATCCTCCTGTGCGATTGCACGCATGTCACCGCCGGGAACACCGTCGATTACGATAAGAGGCTCTTTGCCGGCGTTAACCGAACCTACGCCACGGAGCTGGAAGCTGTTGCCTGCGTTGGGCGAGTTATTGCCGTCGATCGACAAACCGGCGATCTTGCCCTGCAGGGCGGTAGCGATGGTCGAGCCGCCGACACCGGCAACAAGGTCATCGCCCTTGATCGAGGTGATAGACGAGGTCACCTGCTTCTTCTGCAGCGAACCGTAACCGATGACTACAACGTCGTCGAGCACCTTGCTGTCTTCAAGAAGAGTGACTGTGATGTTGGTACGTCCTTTAAGAGCGATCTCCTGCGGAGTATAGCCTACGGCCGACACAAGAAGAGTGGCGTTGGCATCGATGCCGCTAAGTGTGAACTGGCCGTCAAGATCGGCGGCGGCACCCTTCTGTGTTCCCTTTACGAGCACAGTGGCACCAACGATGGGCTCACCTTCCTTGTCCTGGATGGTGCCATTTACATCGGCAAAAGCCGTGAAGCCCGCTGCTACCCAAAATGCAATCGCGATGCACATCAGGCGAGTCACTTGCGGGATTCTTTCCGTTAGTAACTTCATAAGATGAATGATTGGTTATGTATTGAATTAAACGAATTTTGGCATCAGTTTGCGTGGCTTGAATCGCCACTGTTTTGCTGACATTGTCGGGGTTATGAAGATTGGCATACTTAATATTAAGTTTGCCTCTGTCAGCGGTGCAAAATAAACTTATTGTTTTGAATTCGACAATACATTTTTGCCCAAATTAACATATTAAAAACATGTTATATAACATAAAATTGATGTAGTGTAGATAGTGTGCTGTATAATAGCGATATATCGAAATATTAATTCTATGTGCTTACAACCGCGAGAGTATAGCGTGGGGTGTGTTTTATCGTGAAAATATAGTTCTCGCAGGGAAAAGGTATCTCGACATGCGTCTTGTACTGTTCTCCGCGATGGAGCTTGTAGGTGGCCTCTTTGGCGCACCATGCTGCGGCAAGCATTGTAGGGCTGTCGGCATCGGTAGCGAGAGCGTCGGCAGTGATGAAACGTCGGGCCACGCGGCGCATCTGTTCCTCTCGTGGCGACTCGATGTCAATGCCGACCGGATCCGAACAGATAGCTACGGCAACCGCTGTAGAGCAATGACTGATAGAGATATATCCGTCAAAACCGGGAATGAAGGGCGCGCCTGCATCGGTGTGCGCCAGCTTCACTTCATGTCCGAAATGCGAGGCAAGTAGCCCGGCAACAGCCTCCTGCTGCTTCTCGTGACTCCCGAACTCTCCCTCTGCCACCATTACCCTCATACTCTCGTCCTTGCCCATCTACTGTTATTCTTTTGGTTCGTAATTTGGGGTGATATTCTTTTCAGATTGTGTGTCCCGTAGGGGCCACACATCATCCCGCTTTTACCAGGTTCACTGCCATGAGCAGGTCACGGCGACGCACCATCACTCTCACCATTGAGAACTCGAGGTTGGCCGGGTATACACTCGAAAGCACACCCCCGTCAACAACACAGGGGATGCCGTTGGTCTCCAGCATCCCCTTGATGATATAGGCTTCAGCCAGATCGGTAAACTTGTCGAGTGTGACAAGTTCATCGAGCATGGCTTCCGATTTGTCTTTTCCGATCACTTTGCGGTGGCGAAGTCGCGCACTGCCTCTATGACATGTGGCAGAGTGAACCCGAACTTCTCCTCAAGCACCTTGTAGGGAGCCGAGGCACCGAAACGTTCGAGACCCTTCACTTCCCAGCGCGAAGCACCCTTCATGAGCGGGTAGAGTGTGGTGGGAAGACCGGCGGTGAGACCGAAGATCTCGCTGCCGCGAGGTATCACGGAATTGCGGTATTGTTCGTCCTGACGCATGAACAGTCCGACTGATGGTACTGAGACAACTCGCACGTTTACGCCTTCTTTCTCGAGCTCTTTGGCGGCGTGGATGAGGTTGGCCACCTCGCTGCCGTTGCCTATGAGAGTGGCGGTAGCGGCCGGATTTTCATAAACGACGTAGCCTCCGCGCTCCGCACCCTTGGCCTCGGCGCGGCGGTCACCTCCCTCATGCTGTGCGGGGATATCCTCAAGATTCTGGCGCGAGAAGATGAGCACCGTGGGCGACTTGGTGTTTTCCATTGCCATCTTCCATGCCACAACTGTCTCGGCTGAGTCGGCGGGGCGTATTACGAGGACACTTTGGTTGCCCGAGAGATTGTCCATCTGCTCCATCAGGCGCACCTGGGCTTCCTGCTCGATAGGCTCGTGGGTAGGGCCGTCCTCGCCCACGCGGAAGGCATCGTGTGAGAACACATACTTCACAGGCAGCTCCATAAGAGCCGACATGCGCAGCGCCGGCTTGATGTAGTCGGAGAACACGAAGAATGTGCCGCATGCGCCGATTAGACCGCCGTGGAGAGCGATACCGTTGATGATGGAGGCCATTGTGAGTTCGGCTACACCGGCCTGCAGGAAGCGGCCGCTGAAATCACCCTTGACAATGGCATGGGTTTTCTTCAGGAAGCCGTCGGTCTTGTCCGAGTTGGCGAGGTCGGCGCTCGACACAACCATGTTGCCAAGATTTTCTGCCAGAACGCCAAGCACATTTGCCGAAGCGTTGCGGCTTGCCAGTCCGGGCTTGTAGTCGATAGCGTCCCAGTCTATCACGGGCATCTTGCCGTCGATGTAGCTCTGCAGCAGAGCGGCATCGGCAGGATTGGCCTCGGCCCATTTTTTCTGGGCGGCTTTGCGTGCGGCTGCGATCGTCTTGAGCTCTTCACGTCGGCGGGCGTATGTCTCCGCAACGTCGTTCCAGATCTCAAACGGAGCGTCGGGGTTGCCGCCGAGTCCTTTTATCGTTGCTGCCACGTCGGCACCTGATGCGCTCAGAGGCTGGCCGTGGGTCGACACTGCACCTTCAAGGCTTGAGCCGTCGGGCTTAACGACACCCTTGGCCATGATCGTGTGGCCGATGATGAGAGTCGGTTTTTCTGTTTGTGCGTTAGCCTCTTCGATTGCTTCTGCGATCTGGATCGGGTCATTGCCGTCGATTTCGATCACGTGCCAGTTCCATGCGCGGTATTTGGCAGCTGTGTCCTCCGAAGTGACCTCGTCGACACGAGTCGAAAGCTGCACGTCGTTGGCATCGTAGAACATTATCAGATTGCTCAGCCCGAGAGTGCCGGCGATACGGCCCGCACCCTGCGAGATCTCCTCCTGTATGCCGCCGTCCGAGATAAATGCGTAGGTCTTGTGCGCCCACTCCTCGCCGAAGCGCTGGGCGAAGATACGCTCGCCTATGGCAGCACCTACGGCCATTACATGTCCCTGGCCGAGGGGGCCTGACGAATTCTCGACACCGCGTTCGGGATTTAGCTCAGGGTGTCCGGGAGTGTGGCTGCCCCACTGACGGAAGTCTTTTAGTTCATCAAGTGAGTATTTGCCCGAGAGTGCCAGCACGCTGTAAAGCATCGGCGACATGTGTCCCGGGTCAAGGAAAAAGCGGTCGCGGCCGATCCATGCGGGATCTTCTGGATCATAGACCAGATAGTTTGAATAGAGAACATTGGTGAAATCCGACCCGCCCATCGAGCCTCCGGGATGCCCTGATTTGGCGCGCTCTACCATGGCAGCGATGAGCACTCGCATGTTGTCTGCTGCCCGCTGCATCTCTTGTCTTTTCACTTCTTTTTCCATCTTGGTTGTGGGGTGATATTTTTTGGGGAGAGGGAGATTGTTTTTATCGTGGTTGATTCTGTTCAGTCCTGATC
>JAIDKP010000136.1 GCA_029051445.1 Muribaculaceae bacterium
TTCGTCGCCGGGGCGGAACTTATAGGGGATGATACCGTCGGTTGCGCTCCAGGCTTTGGCGACATGAGTCAGTTCCATGCCTTCGGCAAGGCAGTCGACCGGAAACAGCAATGCGCCTTTGGCCGAACTCGCCATCATACGGTCGATAAGATTGACCAGGCGGTTCACATATTTCTGCTGGTCGATCACATCCTCTACAAGCGAATGCACCTCGCCGTCTATAAGCGGATAAAGCTTGACAACAAACGGGCTGTGCATACCCGCTTCTTCACGTAGGAGAGTGCCGTCGCCAAGCAGCCACTCACATCGCCATCGGCGTTCGATCACGCTGTGTATCCTGATTTCGGCGATTCCGGCTTTATTGCGCCGGGCGTTTTCTTGGAGAATATTCTCTTTTTCCCACGGGTGCCGCTCACTGTATGATCCGCTGGCTTGATCGTGACACCGCAGGATCTCGGTAGGCTCGCAACCCCATGCCTCGATCACTCTGACCTTCCCCTCTTCGTCCGAAAAATTGAAATCCGCTTCATAATCTCGGCTTCCGGCACCCGTGACCGCACTGACAGCGATCATTCCGCGTGTCTTTTCAAGCAATTCCGATGCGCGCCGGCTGTTGCCTTCGCAGAACTCCATGGCCACTTCCTCTGGGGTCAGGTCGTGGAGCATTCCTGCAAGCCTGATGTCGCGGCCGCGCGGATCGCGTGGCATCGACAGGAAGAACCGGGAGAACGGAATGTTGTTGACCGACGTGCCGCTGCTGTCATCCCCGGGCATGCGTCCTAACCGTTGGATCGCAGTGCCGGAGATCAGAAAATCCTCAAGCAAACGGCAGTCGAGCTCGTCAAGTTCATTCTCGATATGCAGCCGGGCCAGGCTGCGGTCCATAGTCTTTGTGCCCTCTGCTTCCTTGTGCCTGTAGACCCTGAAACGCCCGACAACGCACTTTACAAGCTGGCGTATCATGTTGTTGGTCAGTGGTGGCCGCCCGTCGCGCGACAGTATCTCCCGTTCGGTGGTTATTCTGCCTGTGTCGGGATCTGTCACCGCGTCGTCCCACTGTCGGCCATAGGTGAAACGTTTGTACCGTTCACGCCGCTGTCGTAATTCCGAACAGGCGTTCCACGCTTCAGCCGCTCTTTCCATCAGTGTTTTCATAGGTTTGATAAATTTTCGGATACTGTGCTATAATCCTTTCATGTTGATTTGTGGGGGAGCGCGATACAGTCTCAAAACCAATTTATTTCACTATTCCGGTTCATCTCGCCATTCACCCATCGTCGCGAGCAACGAGCTGTCCATCGTAAACACCTCTCCGTCTCCCTCGGTGATCGCGCGGAAGCTTTCTACATCCTCTCCCGCCGGAAAGCACCTCACATGACGTGGAGAGTACATGACTGCGACAGGCGATTCTAGTCCTGCCTGTGTATACTCCCAGCGTTGGAGATCAGCCTCGCGGCTGTCGGGAGCTACAATTGTTCCGTCGCGCGTCCAGCCGCTCAGCCTCACTGCCAAAA
>JAIDKP010000137.1 GCA_029051445.1 Muribaculaceae bacterium
ATCGTGTACTGTGCATAGACAGCATCTACATCGACAAAGACGGACGTCTCAAAATCACAGGCCCGACATCCACACCACAACAGTCACCTGAATAATATCTACGACCCGGTTTGACAGACCGGCAACCGTGTCATGCCTATACAGCCGAGGCTGCGCCCAACATATAACCGTCGCGACGCAGCCTCACTCTTTTACTGAGCACACTGCCCTGTTTCTCACATTTCGACAGGAGAAGGCGGAGGAGGCACAACGTCCCACTTTATCTCTCCCTTTTCGCTATCATAGTCAAGATTGATTGTATCGCCGGGCGACAACTTCTCATCCATGATCATATCAGCCAATGCATCCTCGATATACTTCTGGACAGCACGTTTCAGCGGACGCGCACCATATTGCGGATCATAGCCTTTCTCCGCAATGAAATCCTTGGCGGCCTGCGTCATCTCTATGCCGTAGCCGAGATCGGCTATGCGGCGGTAGAAACCGCGGAGCTCGATATCAATTATCCTGTGTATCGCCTCCTTGTCTAGAGAGTCAAACATCACGATATCATCGAGCCTGTTAAGGAACTCCGGTGAGAAAGCCTTGTTCAAGGCCTTAGTCAGGACTCCGTGGTTATACTCCTTGTCAGCCTCACGGGTACGGAATCCCACACCCGATCCAAAATCCTTCAGCTGCCGCGTCCCGATATTCGAAGTCATTATTATCAGGGTATTCTTGAAGTCAATGCGACGGCCGAGACTGTCGGTCAGGCGTCCCTCGTCCATAACCTGCAGCAGAAGATTGAACACATCGGGGTGAGCCTTCTCTATCTCGTCGAGAAGCACCACGCTGTAGGGACGGCGGCGCACCTTCTCGGTCAGCTGTCCACCCTCCTCGTAACCGACATATCCCGGAGGCGCGCCCACCAGACGGCTCACAGTGAACTTCTCCATATATTCGCTCATATCGACCCTGATCAGCGTGTCGGCCGAATCAAACAGATATTCGGCCAGTTTCTTGGCAAGATGGGTCTTGCCCACACCCGTAGGCCCGAGGAACATAAATGTACCGATCGGCTTGTTTGGAGCTTTAAGTCCGAGTCGGTTGCGCTGTATT
>JAIDKP010000138.1 GCA_029051445.1 Muribaculaceae bacterium
CTTCCAGGCCTATGGCGCCGAGATGCTTCAGTGCAATCTCGAAGGCATATCGCCGTCTCAGGCGTCCAATATCTTCCGCTGGTTTCCGATCGGCGCTGCTGTGATCACGGTTTTTCTCGGTAATTTTCTCGATCGCAAGGGGCGTGGTGCCACGATGCTTATCTGGGGCGCGCTGCTGCTGATATGCTGCCATCTGATCTTTGCATTCCTGCTGCCTGCCACCCACAGCGAGTTGCTTGCCTATGTGACGATTGTAGTTCTGGGTATCTCGTTTGCTCTCGTGCCCGCCGCTCTGTGGCCGTCGGTGCCCAAGATTATCGACGAGCGTGTGCTCGGCAGCGCATACTGTCTGATTTTCTGGGTGCAGAACATCGGTCTCTGCCTTGTGCCGATGCTCATCGGCTATGTGCTCGACAATGTCAACGCCACAAATCCCGCCGTGATCGAGGCGCTCAATGAGATCGCCGCGCAGAAGGCAATGGGTGTCGAGGATCCTAATGTATTTGTGCCGTATGACTACACTATACCGATGGTGATCTTTGCCGGTTTTGGCGTGCTCGCGCTGATATTTGCTTTCGTGCTTCTTGCAATGGACAAGAAGCATAACTATGGTCTTGAGCTTCCCAATATCCAGTCCAAGGAGGCTGAGGCTGCCGAGCTGGCTGCCGCTGAGGAATAAGAGCTCGTTTTAAAACAACCTCTAAATTTTCTGTAGAATTATACGACGGGTCGTGTCGCAATAGGGTGGCGCGGCCCGCTTAGTGTGTATTATGTTTGGGCGTACTGTCGCACAATGCCACTAACTTAGTACATATGACCTCTTCGAGGCCACGCCTGATCAAAACGTTACAACCCCACACCTTCGCGCTGCAAGCGCTCGATGTGGGGCTTGGCATTAATTTCCATCTTCGACGGATGTGGGCGTATTTTCGCACGCTTCTACTCCGGTTAAGATCAATAAAATGTGACTGTCTCCGTCAGCCGGCGGTGTGATAGGCTTTGTGTCGCTACGCTGCAGCTAACGTATGGCACCGGATCTACTTTGCGGGGTAGATTGTTTGAGCTGACGGGATTTTTTTGTAATTTAGCACCGTCATGAATTTTATCGTGAAAATAAAGTGTATTGCCTCGATGGCGATTGTTGCCGGTGCTTTGGGCGGGTGCGGAAGCAAGCCTGCCAACGCTGTTGTCGCCGCCGAGGCTGCGCCGGCGACCGAGGTAGCACAGAAGGTGCTGCCGTTTAATGCTGACAGCGCTTTCCGTCTTGTGGAAAGGCAGCTTGAGTTTGGCTATCGTGTGCCTGGCACGCCGTCGCACGACCGATGTGGTGAATGGCTCGCCGCGGAGCTTGCCGCACGTGGTGCCGACACGGTTATGGTGCAGCGTGGCGAGGTGACAGCCTGGAACGGCGACCGTCTGCCGATAGCCAATATCATGGGGCGCTGGAACGCCGATGCAGCCGACCGCGTGTTGCTACTGGCGCATTGGGACAGCCGACCGTGGGCCGACAATGAGGCTGATGAGGCGAAACGCGACATGCCGATACCGGGTGCCAACGACGGCGCAAGCGGTGTGGCCGTGTTGCTCGAACTTGCACGCGGACTTAAAGCATCGGGGATCGACAAGGGAATCGACATACTTTTTGTCGATGCCGAAGACTATGGCACTCCTGAGCATGCATCGGCATGGAGCGATGCCAGCGAGGACACCTGGTGCCTCGGCACGCAATACTGGCTGAAGAATATGCCTGAGTTCAAGGGGCGCACCGGCAAGCCTGCCTATGCCATACTGCTTGACATGGTGGGCGGCTATAATGCTAAGTTTCATCGGGAATATTTCTCCAACCGCATGGCCTCCAAAATAGTGGAAAAGGTGTGGAGCGCAG
>JAIDKP010000139.1 GCA_029051445.1 Muribaculaceae bacterium
TTCGTCGAGGCACGTCAGGTCAGGAGTAAGGTGGATCACCTGTTCCTTGCTGTCGGCCGATGCGGGGCGCAGAATGGGTGTATCTGTAATAAAACCTATATAGGAAACCTGTACTTTCACGGCTTTGTCGCCGGGAACATGAAGTCTGAATCTTCCGTCGATGTCGGTCACAATAGTCTTGTCACTGTCGACAATTCTGACGATTGCACCGGTCAATGGATCTCCGTTACCGTCAAGCACCTTGCCGATATAGTTGTCGGCAAGTGCTGTGACGGAGCAGAGCATGGCACAGAGCAGAAGAGTAATATGAGAAAGTCTCTGTGACATTACAATTTATTTTCCTTGTGCTGTGAACGAGCATATCATGGGCATGGGCATTGCGCCGTACTGCAGGTTGAACTGCATTGTGAGGCATTTGTCGGCGAAACTTCCCTGAATTTTTCCGGAGTATGCCTTGCCGTCGGTTGTTGTGCCGTTGAAGTCGGTTGGCGCAAGCGTGTATTTGCCGTTTTCACCGGAAACTTTTATGCCTGTGATTTTGATCGCGGGAACCTGCATGGGAGGATTGCCGAATGCCGACATGTCGAGTGTCACTGTGGCATCGTCGGTTGATGTGAGGGTGAATGTCATGTTCTCGAAAGTGGATTCCTGCCCCATAACCGAGCATGTCATATCGGAAGTATATGTCCCGGCAACGCTTTTAGCAGCGGGAACCGCGGGCTCGTCTTTGTCGTCGGAGCATGCAGTTGCTGTTGTCATAATGCCAAGGCACACGGCCATTGTCGCGAAGATTGTTTTGATACTTTTCATGACTGTTGTACTATAATTGATTGATTAGTATTGTATTTTTTCTTTGTTTACGTTTATATCGGCTGCGAATGATGAGCCCGGAGATGAGTATGATTATCAGGAGTGAACCTGAAAGAAATACAAATAGGCCGGAGAGCGGACCGAGGAACGGTGTGTAGCATCGTCCGACGTGTAGTTCGAGAGCAAAATTCCAGAGTGAGATCGGCTGGCGCGAGAGTATCACGGGCATTTCAGATAGCAGGGATGTGCCTGAACTGTAATCAAAGACGACCGGTGCCGAAGTGTCGAAGTCGGCAGAATATCCGCTGACAAGGTTGCCACCTGCAAAACTCCGTCGTTGTGACGGGCAGTAAGGCTGTCCGCTGAGATAATCGATAACCGACCCTGTTGCCGGGTTCCATCGATATATGCCGCTGAAAGAGCCAATGAGCCATGTTCCGGTATTTTCTTTCTCGAACACGGTTATGCCCATGGGGCTTACCGGAGGTGTCTGTGACGCGGGAATTGACTGTGGGCGGCCTGTGAACCTGCGATCGATGCTGAAAAAGCCATCGGATGTCGAGAGGAGCCAGCAATTGCATTCGTCATCCCAGCGCAATCCACGTAGACGATCGTGCCATGCGTTAGGATTGTCGAGCGTGCTGCCCGGTAGTGGCCGCGTCTTTATAAGGACTGCGGGTATCATCATCGGAGGGCGCAGACACATGCCTGTGAATGCGATCAGGATGGTGAGTGCAAGGGTCGTGAAGCCGATGTGGTTGTGCCAGCGCAGATTCCATTTCATGGACGAGGCTTTCTTTTTCACCTCTTTATTGCGTTGTTTTTTTGCCGATTTTCTTATTGAATAGGGGAGTATGAGCAAGACAATACCTGTGAGGCATAGAAAGGCGATGATCAAAGCTATAATGTCGACTATAACGCGTCCGACGGTTCCGAACAGTTCCCCGCTGTGAAGCATCCACAGTGATTTGAACAGTGTGATCCTGTCGTTGCGGTTATCGGGTGCCGGAATCTCATGCCTATTGAATGTTCCGTCTTCTGATTGTGTGTAGATGGCACTTCTTGTCATTGCCACCACGTTGCAACTGTCGGGGGTAAGAGCTATATCGGTGACTCTTTCATTGTTTCCGTCAAGTGGTATCTCAACCCATTGTCTGTCGGTGAGAGTATATATGCCATACTGGGCTGCACACCATATCCGTCCGTCGCGGGTTCTGACGATGTTTCGTATGTTTCGACCGTCGACTCCCTCAGGCAAGCCTGAGTTAAAGTCCTCGGCATTGGAGAAGTTTCTGTCGGTGAGCCATGCGCCTGCATATCCATAGGCGATGATCCGGTCTTCGTCGAGAGGCAACGTGCCTTTTATGATAGCGTTATTGAAACTTTTAATGCTATATGCCGCAGGCATGAGACGCCGATCGACACTGCAGTCGGAAAATAGTTTCCGGTGGTTGAGTATGATGCCTGAAATACAGAATAATAAAATGAAAACGGACAGCAAAACTCCTACCCACTTATGGATGCCTTTCCAGCTGAATATGTAAAATGTCTTTTTCACTCGGCTCTGAAATGTGGTTGATTGATGTTGCAAAATTAGACCGGGCGATAAATGGCGGCAATACTCAAAATTTGGGTAAAAGACGAGGGCTATTTGGTGATGTCATGGGTGGAAATAGTCTTTTTTGGGTATTTTTGGTTAAAAAATGTCGTATCGAATGTAACAGGTGGCTGAAACTGCCGTAATAAATACAGAAAGGCTAACGAAACACCGGACAGAC
>JAIDKP010000014.1 GCA_029051445.1 Muribaculaceae bacterium
ACTTTCCGCCCACGCCAGCAAGGCTACGGCAAAACAACATTCATTTCTATAATTTTCTCAACCGCACGCCAGCCACCAAGTACTCTTCATGTCTATAAGAGACGCTGGCAAGCACAAAACTGAAAGAAAATGCCAAGATCAGTCAATCATGTGGCCTCTCGCGAGCGTCGCAAGAAGATCCTCAAACTCACCCGCGGCTACTTTGGCGCACGTAAAAATGTCTGGACTGTCGCCAAGAACACATGGGAAAAAGGTCTGACCTACGCCTATCGCGACCGCAAGAACAAAAAGCGTAACTTCCGTGCTCTCTGGATCCAGCGCATCAATGCCGCTGCACGTCTCGAGGATCTTTCATACTCTCGCCTGATGGGTCTTATCCACAAGGCAGGTATCGAGATCAACCGCAAGGTGCTCGCCGATCTTGCTGTCAACAATCCTGCCGCATTCAAGGCTATTGTCGACAAAGTCAAGAACGCATAAGGCGTCAGGCTTTAGATAAAAAAACGTCGTTCCTTACCGGGGACGGCGTTTTTTGTTCTTGTGGCGGTCGCACTCTGAAGTGGGAGTCGCCGGAGCTTCCTCCTGACTCCGGTGACTCCCTGTGGCGTGTGTAGTATAGTATTGCCGCGACGGTGCCGGCAGTTGTCGTTGCCATTCGCTGTCGCTTTTTTTTGTCAGGATATAATCATGATCAACGCTATAGCCAGAATTATTATAATCCCGGTATAAAGCCATGCTTCGGTACTGATTTCAGGTCGTTTCAAAATGTGTTGGGTATTTCTGTCGCCGCATCGTGTGGCCTGTCGTAGCGGTGTGTTACTGTTTCAGATTCTGTTTAAGGCATATAAAAAAAGGTGAGCCACTTTCAGGTCATCTCCATGTGCGGCCTCACCACAAGGCTCAATAAGTAAGATAACACGAAACAGCAACTCACCGTGAACTGTATATTCGTGATCTTACGGATATGCAGGCACGTGAGAAGCGTTTTCGAGCGTCTTCGACTTATTGATAATGGCAAGGTGGTGATTTGCACATGTCGAAGGAAGCTGAAAAACCTTCCTGTATATGTCTTGTCTTGAACCGAAAGGTCAAAGACACACAAATATACGAAGAATATTTGACGAAAAGAAGGGCGTAAACCGGATTTGACCGGCTCGTACTTTGTCAGAGCCTTTTGTAAAGGGCATGAAACAAAAACATCTTGAAATACAGCTCTTGCTGGACGCGGAAAGTGCATTGCCGACGCAATGGCCACAGAGCATCTTCGTTTCGTAAAATTAATTCATTATCTTTGTAGGTAATATGGAAAAGATTACTCGTGCGTTTCTGGCAGGTGTGTGCATCGCTATCGCGGGTACCGCCTATCTGAATGTCGGTGGCCCGACAGGAATGGTAATGTTTGCGTTCGGACTCATTGTCGTTGTCGCATTCAAGTACCTGCTTTTTACCGGCCGTTCGGGCTATACGTGGGGTGAAGGCTATGGCGGTCTTGCGCTGATGCTCTTCTGGAATCTTGTAGGTTGTATTGCAGTGGCTTCGGTGACCGGTGTCGGCGACGTCGCCGCTAAGAGTCAGGACATCATCATGGCGCGTCTCGCGTCGGGGCCGGTGCGTTGCGGACTGATGTCGATAGGCTGCGGATTTATCATGACTGCTGCGGTCAGAGGATATAACGAGCATGGCACGTGGCTGCCGTTGCTTTTCGGTGTTCCGGCGTTCATAGCGTGCGGATTTCCGCATTGCGTGGCCGACGGCTATTATCTCGCGGCCTCTGGTCTGACGTTCTTTCTGGAAAACCTGCGCGCCATAGTGCCTTTCTATTGCAGTATTGTCGTCGGTAATTATCTGGGCTGCAATCTGTATCGTCTGGCCGAGCCTTCGATGCTGCGTGTAGTGGCGAAGGAGAGAAGCGGAATTTAAAAAAAAGTTAAGTGGCCGATTAAACTCCGTGCCCAAAATAGAGTCTATAAAGTGTAGTCCCCTTGAAAGGGGTATCACGACAAAAACTCGGAACAGTGGAAAATAAATTCAAAAATATAAGCCGGGGCACCGGGGAGAAGCTTCCCGAGGTGTTGGAGCGTATAGGCAGAAACGACGGCATGACAGTGCCCGACAACTATTTTGCCGATTTCGCCGCCCGTATGGAGGGGATGTTGCCGCTGAATCTTGAGGCAGAGGCTCCCGAGAAAGCTTATGCGCAGCAGCGCCGTTCGCTCTGGACCAAAGTGCGTCCCTATGTCTATATGGCCGCAATGTTTGCGGGTGTGTTCTGCATGACAAAGATGTTCGGCCTTATGGGGCAGACTGATACTCTCGACATGCGCATAGACCGCAATCCGGTTATGATTGCTGCTCTCAGCAATCAGGAATTTGTCGAGGATTATCTCGGCGATTCGATGAACGAAAGCGACCTGCTTGATGATATGTGGTCGTCGGGGATGGAGGTTTCTGAATTGGAGGATTTCTAAGGAAAATATATAAATGAAAGGATTTCAGCTTTTTTTGTTTGCCATGCTGATCGGACTGCCGATGACGGCTCAGAACCGTGGCGAAAAGCCTGAAGCAGGCAAGGAAAATTTTGAGAAATGGTTTAAGGAAGTGCGTGAGTTCAAGCATGGTTTCATGGTGAGAGAACTCGGGATAAAAGAGGAACAGAAAGCTGACTTTTTCAGAATTCTCGACAAGATGGAGGACGAATGCGGTGAAGTGAACCGCAACGCCCGCGACCTTGAGAGACAGGTGCGTGAAAAAGGTGACAAAGCTACTGATGCCGACTATGAGAAGGCTTCAAAGGTTTTCTTTGAACAGAAGCAGAAGGAAGCGGAAATTGAACTCCGTGCCTATAAAGAATTTCAGAAAGTGCTTACTCCTGAACAGCTTTTCAAACTGAAAAATGCCGACTGGAAGTTTTCCAGAGGGCTGATGGAAAAGCATCGGCGTCTGAAGGGAGGCAACAATGGCGATGCCGGGAAACGGGAGCATGAACCGCGGCGCGACAGACGTCAGGATTCACCATGTGACGAATTCTGAATACCTGTAAAAAACTTTATGTAGGGTAGGGGAATAACAAACCGGGTTTTGTAAAAACGTATATCGGCCGACAGTCGGGAGTGTGCATCGGACAATGCATCTCTGATACTGCCGGAGAGGATACTGGTGTGCCGTAGCGAGACGGCGCAGGCAATCTTTGTTGCCTTGACACAATGACTGGAAGACAGAGAAAATATATAACAACAATATAAGATGTCAGTAACAATTAAATCGTTAACCGGAAAATGGCTGGTAACAGCGATGATGCTGCTTGTCGCGTTGTCCGCAGTGGCCTATAATGTGAAAGGCACCGTGGTCGATGCAGGCGACGAGAGCAGTCTGGCCGATGCCACTGTGAGGTTGCTTCATGCCAAGGACAGCACGTTCTATAAAGGTGCTGCCGCAGATATCAACGGCGTTTTTGAGTTTCAGAATGTGCCTAACGGCAAGTATATCGTTGAGGCGAGTTATCTCGGATATGACAAGGCGTATGTTGATGTGACAGTAAAAGGTGCCAATGTCAAGGATGTGAAAGTGGCTCTTACGGAAAGCTCTATTTTGCTTGCCGAGGCTACTGTCACAGGTGTGAAGACTCCAATCAAGGTTATGCAGGATACGGTGGAATACAATGCCGACAGCTATACGACACAGCCGAACGCGGTTGTTGAGGATCTGCTGAAGCGTCTGCCCGGTGTCGAGGTCGACAGCGACGGAGGTATTACCGCCAACGGCAAGACGGTTTCGAAAATTCTTATTGACGGAAAGGAATTTTTCAGTGATGACCCGAAGGTGGCTTCAAAGAATCTTCCGGTCGACATGGTTGACAAGCTGCAGGTCGTCGACCGCAAAAGTGAGCTTGCGCGGTTGACCGGGGTTGATGACGGTGATGACGAGACTGTGATCAATCTGACAGTAAAGAAGGGCATGCAGAAAGGATATTTCGGCACCGTGCTTGCCGGATATGGTACAGATGACCGCTATACGGTAAATTTCAATCTCAACCGTTTCTGGGACGGCAACCAGATCACTTTGCTCGGCAACGCCAATAACATCAACGAACTCGGATTTACCGACAGTAACGGTAACCGCTTCATGCGTTTCGGCGGTAACCGTGGTATCAATAACTCGCAGGCGTTCGGTCTGAATTTCAATGTAGGTAAAGAGGAGATCTTCAGAGTCGGCGGTAATGTGATGTACAGCCACAGTGACCGAAACACACGCACCCGTCAGAATCGCGAATATCTCCTTGACGAGGACTCATATACTACAAGTTCGCTGAACGATGCGACCGACAAGGGGCATAATGTACGTGCTGATTTTCGTGTTGAATGGAATCCGGATTCGTTCAATAAACTTGATTTCCGTCCGCGTTTCTCATATAATACCAATGACTCGTGGCAGGATAATTTCAGTAATGTGGAGGGCAAGAACCAAAATCTTATCAGATCAATCTCCGACGGTGATTCCTATGAGTTTGGCGGACGACTGATATACAATCATAATTTCCGGCAGAAGCGCGGGCGTTCGTTCTCGGTATTCGGAAACTACTCGATGAGCAATGTGCACGAGTATTCCACCGATTACAGCTACTATAAGTATCTGCAGGAGATGACCGAGGAAGATGCTGACGAATGGCAGTCCTATGAGCAGTACACTAAAAACCATACATGGAGCAACTCGGTTGGCGGACGTCTCAGCTGGACGGAGCCGATCGGAGATGTGAAGAACGGAAACTTCCTGACATTTTCCTACAATGCTACGATGCGCTGGAACGATGCCGATAAATTTGTCTCGCAGCTCAATGCCGAGTCGCTGAGTGCCGATTCATTCTGGGACTATATACTCAACGGTACTGTTTACAAAGTGCCGCAGCCGATATGGGGCAACAGCGAAGTCCAGCCGATGGACGATCTGTCAAGCCAATACCGCTATAAGTATTTCAATCAGGAGGTTCGTGCCGGTTATAAGAAGGTGAGCAAAAACATGAATTTTGAGGCCGGACTCGCTCTTGTACCGCAGATGTCGTCGGGAAAAGAGTTGACAGGCTCCAAGGCATCGATTCCTGAAAAGTGGTACTGGAACTATGCTCCGTTCCTGCGTTATCGCTACAAATGGAGTGGAATGCGCTCGCTCCAGATCATGTACAATGGTCGCACAAGCACTCCGTCAATGCGCCAGTTGCAGCCTGTCGCCGATACGTCTGATCCCTTGAATATCATCCAGGGTAACCCTAACCTGAGCCCGTCGTTCAACCATGGCATGAACATACGTTTTCAGGATTTTAATGCCGAAACCCAGCGTTCGGTCATGTTGATGGGAGATTTTTCTCTGACGCAGAACTCTATCGTGTCGCGTGTGGATTATAATACGGCTACCGGAGCACGCACAACAAACTACGAGAACGTAAATGGTGTGTGGAGCGGACGTCTTATGAATATGTTTTCAATGCCTTTCCGGAATAAAAACTGGCAGTTCAGCAACAATATATTCACCAACTTCAATCAGAACGTAGGTTTCCAGCAGATTCAGGGGCAGAGTCTCGCGCAGAAAAACACATCGCGCTCGCTCATGCTTGCCGAGAGTTTCTCTATTGCATACCGTCCTAACAATCTGGAGCTTTCGCTTCGTCCGAGCTATCGTCTGCAAAAGACATGGAACACACTGACAATGACCAACAGCAATATGCTGATACATAATTATGGCGGTATGTTCAATGGAACATGGTACACAAATTGGGGACTTGTGCTGAGCAGTGATCTCAACTATACGGCATCATCGGGATATTCGGCAGGATATGACCAGAACTACTGGATGTGGAACGCGCAGATCGCCTACCAGTTTCTTGCAGGTAAATCGGCCACGATCGCACTTAAAGTTTATGACCTTCTGCAGCAGAACCAGAATGTGCAACGTAGTGTGACTGCCAACTACATCGATGATACGGAGTATAACTCTCTGACCCGTTACTTTATGGTGACATTCACCTATCGCTTCAATACATTTGGCAAGAATAAACCCAAAGGGGCTATGGAAGGTCCCGCACAAGGTCCCGGCGGCCCCGGCGGGCGTCCGATGGGTCCCCCTCCCGGCGGTGGTGGTTTTGGCGGCGGACGAGGCCGTTTCTAAAAGCCTTTCATAACTATATATATAATGAAAGCGCCCGTGGCTATGGCTGCGGGCGCTTTCTGTGTCGTATCGCGAGGTATAGGTTATTTCAGAAAGAAATCGGTTATGACAGCAGCGTGATCCGATGGCCATGCTACGCCGTGGTGGGAGAATGTCTCGGTGAAGTAAGGCTTAAGTCCTGCGCCTTTGTAGTATATGAAATCAACCCGGTTTGGAGTGATGTTGCGCATGCCGTTGTAGAGCGGAGTCCAGGTCGAACCTGGATAAAGCTCCGAGTCGGGGTAGAGATGGCGGAAGCTGTCGATGAATCCGAGTTCGTCGACCATGACTTTGGATGGCCACGAGATATCGGTATTGTCGATGCGTTTCTCACCATAGACACGATAGCCGAATTTGTCGAGGTGGGTTCCTGAATTGTAGTCACCAACGGCTATTACCGGTAGTGAATCGGCATTTGCGGCATATTCTGACAATGTGGAGGCTATAGACTTGATATCGTTTGAACGTATGGTATCGGTCTCCCAATGCCAATCGAGCCAGATGTCGAAGAATGCTACTTTCTTGCCTCCGGGGAGATCGGCTATGATGCCACCCGATTTCTGCGGCTTGTATACTTTTATGGTTTCCTTGAAAGGAAATCGGCTCAGTATAGCGAGATTGTCGCTTAGCAGATAGTAGTAGTATCCGAGCGAATCAGCGAGTACCGATGCGCCTCCGTAGGCTTCGACTATGCCCACAAGGTCGGGATTGGAGTTCTTGATCACCTGTGCGGTGCGGGCGAGGCCAACATGCTCGCCGAAGCGCGCGCCTCCATGCCAGATGTTCCATACCATGACTCTCAGGCGGTCGGCAGGCATTGATGCTGCGGTAGCTTGTGCCGGGAAATAGGTCTCATACTCCGAGGCAACCTCGTCGGGCGAGAGGACGCGGTCGTAGATCTTCACCTCGTCGACACGGCCGTTGAACGCCGACCGCTCTCCGCGCGAGTAGTTGTGCGGAAGATCGGTGTACTCGTCGGCGCCACCGATATAGGTAGGATGGTTGCCTTTGACGTGCTTTAGGTCGGGGGTGTTGTAGACGGCCACGTTTCGTCCGTCGAAGTATGCCCACATCTCATTGTTGTCCAGATCGACGCTGATTGTGATGTTGTGCCACCGGCCGTCGTTGATGCGTTGCCGCTCGGCAGTCGGTGTATAGGCATACCAGGTGGTGCTGTCACACATGTGCAGATACCAGCCTCCGAGGTCGGTAGTGCCGATGATAAAGCCGGGTGTCTTGGTCTGGTCGGGGAAAACTTCCTCGTCGCAGATGTTGCGCCACTCGCGATGCACTTCAAGTTTCGGGCGATAGGGGCGTTTGTTGGCGAGTATCGGCGTTCCCTGCCGTGCGCCCGGTTTGGTCTGTACCCACACCGAGTAGGTGAACGATTTGCCATAGTCGGGAGTCATGGCTGCATCGAGACGCACAGGGATGCGGTTGGCGACTTCGTCGGTCAGGTCAAGAGCGTGTCCGCTCAATCCCGGGCAGAACGAAATCGTGTCTGCCGCACGGTGGATGTGGTGTGAGGCCTGCATGTGGTCGACATGCGAGAAATCGACTGCCGGACCGTCGAATGTGAGGTGCGTGACGCAATCGCGCGGGGCTTTGTCGCGCATAGTGGCGGCCGCAGGCAGGCACATGCATAGCATGGTGAGCGCCGCAGCCCTCCTTAGTAAGTTTTTAGAATACATTGAGATTAGGTAAGGATTGGTTTATTGACGTTTTTTGTTTCCGGTGTTGTCAGCGCAACCGGTCGTAGGAGCGCAGCAGTTTCTCGTCGGCGAGAATGCGGCGGTAGGCCATGAACGCAAAAACGAGTGCGGCGGGGAGCGTAAGACATTCTACGTTAAAAGATCCTGTCGTGACTTCTTGTGTAGCGGTGATAATAAAGTATACCCCTGTGGCAGTCGAAACAAGAATCAATAGCATGGCAATGAGCGTTGCGAGTTTCTGTCGTCGCGTGTTTCGGAACATGAATATTGCTATAAACAGTATAACGGCTGTTGCGATATTGAGTATCAGATAAGGAGTGTAACCGTCAGGCCAGATTATATGTATGGCACCTGCCTCATCAGTGAGGCAGCCGACAGGAATATAGCAAAAAGCAGCTACAAGAATGGCTGAGATGAACAGAAATAGTGATTGCCAGCGTTGTATTACCATGTTGTTGAGTGTTAATGTGATGTTTAGTTGAGTTCGTAAAGTATGTTGTCAAGCAGCAGCGGCACAATCTCGCTGTCGGCACCGGCCTTGACCAGATGCGGGAGATCGGTCTCGATGGTTTCGACAAGTTTCTGTGGGGTCATGTCGCCCAGTGTCATTGCAAGTTTGTAGGCGTTGGCGGCATTCTGATTGTCGTGCTCTATGAGGTAGATATGCCCCATGTTTATATAGTCGGCCGGCGATGGAGCGGCATCGATGACTTTCTGGTATTGCCGTCTGGAATTTTCGAGATCACCGTTGAGGAGCAGCGCCCATGCGAGTCTCCGCAGCGTGGCCGGGGAGTCGGATTTCAGATATGCGGCTTTGTAGAGTGTTTTTACCGCTTCGGCATATTGTCCGAGTTCGGTGAGGCATTCACCGATTGCGATAGTGGTCGCCGGCTTGTCGGGATCCTCGCGGTCGATGCGGCGGTAATAGTCGAGTGCCTGTTGCCAGAGTCCGGTGGCACGGGAGCATGACGCTATGCGCCGCAGTGTCCACAGGCTCGATCCGTCGAGCAGCTCGGCGCGCAGGTAGTAGTCGAGTGCCTTGTCGAGATCTCCGAGGTTCTGGTGGCAGAATCCTGTTTTCTGATATAGTGTGGCATCGGGAAGCGTGATTGAATCGAGTTCGTCCAGAAGCCGCAGTGCGTCGTTCCACATCTGGTGTGTGAAATGAAACTCGGCGAGTGCGGCAATGGTGTCTTTATCGCGTATCCATGGCGCTATGGCCGGAATGTCGAGAGCACAGGGCATTGCGTTGAACGGATCGTCGAATTCCCCTTTGCGCCTGTATAACCTGAAAAAGCGGAACAGGTTGCGCACATAGCGGTTGACGATGGTTTTGGTGTCGGTCTCATCGCGGTTTATGATATCGGCGGTGATGGCGTCAATTTCGGCCTTCTGTGCCTCAAGCTGCGAGGCGATCATGTCGCGCTGTCCCGACGGCATCATCGACAGCGAGAAGGCCATAGAATATTTGTCGCTGTCACATAGCATCGGCGACGAGGCGATCATGCGTGCGATCGGCGATGACTGGTCGATGGCACCGGCAACCGATGAGTGTGCGGGATCGAACGGAAGAAACCAGTTGGCCACATCGTTGAAAAACGGAAACGACTTGAGGTGGGTGAATGTGCTCATCATGACATCGGCTCCTTCCTGCTGCATTTCAGATATTTCTCTGAAAGTATCGGTCAGCCCGCTTTTGTCAAGCATATCCATCCATTCTGGCGAGTGCTCGGGATCGGCGAGATCGGCCGGGTCAATCTCGGTGAATCTCTGCTGGAACTTCGGGCGTATGTTCATGATTGTGGGCATGACCTCGTCGCGCATCTTTTTGTTGATGCGCTCGGTGTCGCGGGTGCGCGACAGCTCTGTGAGGACTATGCGCAGATCGTTGCCGAGCGTTGAGTCTTCGGCGTTTGCCGTTTCTTTTATAATGCCCGATATTATCGGTGCCGCCGTGCGCGATTTGTGGTTTAGCATCGCCACAATGGCTGCTGTCAGGGCTATGGCTTTGAGATATTTCTCGGTCGAGTCTCTGTAGAACTCAATCAGGACTATGATCCGTGAGGTCTCAAAAAACTCGACAGCGCCAAGCATGACGGCAGAGATGATCAGCGTCTTGAAATCAGACGAAAGGAGCGGTGAGCGCAATGCCTCGGCTATTGCACCGGTATCGGCGCGCGACAGCGGCAATGTCACCCATATGCGGTTGAAAATGCGTCGTGCCAGCGCTTCGGTGTCCGATGCGCTGCCTTTTGTAGAGCCTTTGCCGAGAATGTCGCCGAATGCGTCCGACGAGACTGCAGTCTTGTACTGCTCGATGAGTGAGGCAATAGTGTCGTTTTGCAGTCGCTCATAGCGCAGAGTGTTGTAGTATAGCTCAGTGGCATTGTTGTCGATGCGCGCGCGCCTGGTGCATTGGTCGACGACCGACATTATTCCTTCGGCGATTTCCTGAAGAGTCTCCCGGCGGCTTGGGTCATCGGTTCCGGCCATCGCATATTGAAGCAGATAGCGGTATGTGCGTTCAAGGTCGTTGGCCTTTTCGGTGAGATCCCACTGCATGGCTGCCTCGGTGAGGGCATGCAGATTGGAGAACGCTTCATGGAAGTGTCGGTCGGCAGTGAGGGCGTTTATTTTTTCGGCGAGTGCGGTTGTATCGGTCAGTTTCATTCTATCGGCTTGTGTAATGGAGAGGGGAGAAGATGCATGACAATGCAAATATAACAAACTTGAGCAAGCGAGTCTTTAGCATCGTGTGTCAAAAAAGATGCCACAGTGCTGTAGTCGGGAGTATGTTAACATGATTTAACTCGATAAAACATCGTTAATATCTATCTTTACAAAGCAAAGTATCACATTGTTTTTAATTAGGGCAGAAGCCTGAGACACATAATTATGAGGACTAAAATACTGGTGATTGACGATGAGGAGTCAATCTGCGAAATACTGAGATTCAATCTTGAAAAAGAGGGCTATGAGGCTGATTGCGCCTATAGCGCGGAGGAGGCTCTTGAAATGGATCTGACTCCTTATCAGCTGTTTATAGTCGATATTATGATGGACAGGCTTAGCGGCTTTGATTTTGCCAAGAAACTGAAAAATATTCCTGCTCTTGAATATAAGCCCATTATATTCTGCTCTGCTCTCAGCGGCGAGGATGAGACTGTGATGGGATTGAATATCGGTGCCGACGACTATATCACCAAGCCCTTTGTCATCAGTGAGGTGATAGCGCGTGTCAAGGCTGTGCTGCGCCGCACAGGTATACAACAGCCCGGTTACGATACGACCCGCTACGGCAATGTCGGACGTCAGCAGATGCAGCCGCAGTACCAGTCACAGTTTCATCCTCAGATGCCGGCTGCGCCGCGTCAGGCAAACGCCAATGAGCATCATGAGCCCGATCTCGTGTTCAAGGGGATGCGTCTGAACCGCAATACAAAATCCTGCTCGCTCGACGGCGAACTTGTGCGCCTTACCAAAAAAGAGCTCGATATACTCATGTTTTTCCTCACTCACCGCAACCGCATCTACTCCCGCGAGGAGTTGATCTCGAATATATGGGGAGCCGATGTTGTCGTTACAGACCGTGCGATAGATACAAACATGGCGCGTCTGCGCAAGAAGCTTGGCGACTACGGGGCCCACATCGTCACCCGACTCGGTTTTGGCTATGGCTTCCAGGAAGAAATTTAGGCTGAACTACAGGCTTCGGATATTTGTCCCGACAGCGTTGCTTATATGGGCCACCATAACTGTGATGGCTGTGTATTCCTATAAGCGCGAGAAAAATTATATCCAGGAGACGGTACACAGCGATCTTGTGCTTATTGCCGACCGCTTCATATATATGTATGAGCAGAGTCTTGACTATGACCCGTTTCTGGAATTTGTCGACCAGTATTATGGAAGCTCGGATCTTAAGGGAATACGCATAACTCTGATGAACCCGGTCACGGGCGAGGTCGTGCGTCATCTCGGTGAGCCGATGAGTGTGGACGGGGATCTGGAGCGTCGTTCGGAATTTATCGCATATCATGAGAAATATTCTCCGGGACATGAGATCAAAGTGATGACGGCATTGCCGTTCAATGTCTCTGTAGAGTCGGGGATCAGCGAGAATTCCGGTTATTGGCTGTTCATGATCCTGCTTGCTGCCGGAGCCACACTCGTGGTGTATTTCGCTGCATATCATCAGGCAAGAAATATCACGCTGTTGAGAGATTTTGCCGACAGGGCTGCAAAAGGCGACGACGATTCATTTGTCGATACAGGAAAGTTTCCGAATGATGAACTCGGCGATATATCCCGGCAGATCATCGACATTTACAAGACCCGACAGGCGGCTATGGCGGCTCATGAACGCGAGCACCGCATCGCCTTGCGAGCCACTGAAGAAAAAATCAGGGTCAAACGCCAGCTTGCCAATAACGTAGGACATGAGTTGAAAACGCCGGTGGGCATCGTGCGCGGATATGTCGACACACTTGTTGAGAATCCCGATATGGATCTGCAGTCTCGTCTGCTTTTTCTTTTCAAGACCCATCAGCATGTCGAGCGGCTGTGCTC
>JAIDKP010000140.1:0-4447 GCA_029051445.1 Muribaculaceae bacterium
GGCTCTGGCTCCGGTTCCGGTTCTGGTTCCGGTTCGGGCTCCGGACCATGTGGGTCTGGCAGTGGAGCAACCTGGTGGGATGATATTTGGAATTCGGATCTTAAACCACAGCGGGATGCTTGTTCTGGTAAGGAAGTGGGGGAGGGCTGTGTCTGGTATGATGGATCAACTGTATTTAAGGGAACATGTCACTGTGAATATAATACAAAGTATCTTGTATGTGCTGGTTTGCCTGACTCTGGTGCGGCATCAGGAACAGGTGGCTTAACAGCTCGAGAAGCCGCCTGTCTGGGTAAGCGCCCTCAAGACAGATGCTCTTTTGAAGGGGATAGCGGGGTTTTAAGTGGAAGATGTGATGTAAATGTAAATTTTCCATATAGAGTGCCTTTGATGTGTTTTACATCTCGAAAAGATGTGAATGTGGATGATGGTAGTAAGAAAAAACGTAAAAATACGCGGAAGCTGTAGGTGTTGATTGTAAATTTTTGTTTTTTTAACTCAAAGAAATGGCTTATGCCACCGCTTTCAGGCTGAAGGCCGACGAACGCTTTTATTTCCATCGAATATTTTTATTATATTTGCATCATGAGTCGGATTGTACAGGTCCGGTTCATGATGTAATTATTTACTAATACCATTTTATTTTATGAGAAGATTTTTCTTGTTGTTGGCCGTAATGTTATGTGTTGCGCCACATATGTTGAGCAGTAGTAAAGAAGCCAAAAACGGGATTAATCTCGGTAAAGGCAGATTCACGGTCATGATGCATGTATTCGGACAATCAAACGGAAATGGATCCTGCGAAATAATTGATGTCGAGGAATTCATGAAAGGGATCGAAATATATGTGGCCACGAAGTCTTTGTTTGACAACTTCGGTAATGAGAGCCGCACACCTATGCAGCGTATCGGATCGATATATAATGTCGAGGTACCTCTGGAGTGTATTGAAGAGGTGTGCGGCATAAGGGTCTTCATGAATTCCGAGCTTGTCGGTGGAGGACAAATCATATTGAATCAGAACAGTGCTTCCGGCATCAGGCTTTTCATGACTACAGACGGTCGTATATTTGATATTAAATATCTTGAAGGTCCGACGCTGTCGGACTGGATGACATTAGCCAATATCACACAGGAGGCGCTGTTGGCGGAGCCGTATGTTTTTGTTCCGGAAGATAAGTCGCTTTATAAGTCGTGGATGGCAGTACGTGACGACGAGATGAAATCGTTATGGCCACGTTTCTATGCCAAATGCACATCGCAACATCAGATTCCTGCTGATATGTCGGGCTGGGTAGACAATAATCTGAAGTCATATTTCGCTTCGCAGTGTGTTCTGCCTTATGCTATCAATGCTAAAGAATATTGCGGTGTGACAGTCGATGAGCCTCCTATGGGAGCCTATAGCTTTCTTGACAGTATAGATTACAGTGCAGACGTTTTTCTTTTGAGTGACATGATGCTAAGCAGCCGGCGTAAGTTGCTTGAGGGGATTCTGGTATATCCGTGTGGCGGTCTTGAGAAAATCGGCGAGACTACTGTAGCTGAATGGCAGAAAACGATCGGTGACAAGCTTTCGCCCGCAATAAAAGTTTGCCCCAAGCTGCTTCTCGATCTTCTTGCCGGCATGTCATATGTTCGGCAGATTGACAACAATGAGCCTCTGACAGAGACTCAGAAAAAGAATATCGCAGCCGGCTTTACCGATGATATCGGCAAGATAGTGCTTGCGCGAAACGAGCGTCTTTCCGGTAAGAAAAGCGAATGATCGAGTTTATGCCGAAGCTTCGGCAGAGGTGACAGGATACTGCTGTAGCGTGGATGATGGGATTCGCGTGGTTCACCTCGCCTCTCCGAGGCTCTATGTTTGTAGTGGATTCAGGCCCCAGGCTCCCGTGCGGTCGCCCGGGGTTTACGATAACGGCGCGCCTCCCGGCGCTTATTGTTTGGTGTGTGGGTTCAAATGTGGTATCCTCCGGCAGTCGACGGATGTGTATATGACCTCTCCGAGGCCGCACTTGATCAAAACGTTGCAACCCCACACCTTTGCGCTTGTCGCGCTCGATGTGGGGCTTGGCATTATTATCCGTCTTCGACGGATGTGGGTGTAGTGTTGCACGCTCCCTACAAATCAACATCATGTTGTACTGACGATCAACTTAAGTTAGTGACATTGTACTGTCGCACGCCCCTACGCCTGCGGGTGGTATGCGGATGAGGTGCAGCCCCAGGCTCCCATGCGGTCGCCCGGGGTTTACGATAACGGCGCGCCTCCCGGCGCTCATTGTTTGGTGTGTGGGAGGGGAGCTTGTAGTGTGGGATTACATCGCCTCTCCGAGGCTCTATGTTTGTAGTGGATTCAGGCCCCAGGCTCCCATGCGGTCGCCCGGGGTTTACGATAACGGCGCGCCTTCTGGCGCTTATTGTTTGGTATGTGGGTTCAAATGTGGCATCCTCCGGCAGTCGACGGGTGTGTATATGACCTCTCCGAGGCCGTGCTTGGTCAAAACGTTACAACCCCACACCTTTGCGCTTGTCGCGCTCGATGTGGGGCTTGGCATTATTATCCGTCTTCGACGGATGTGGGTGTAGTGTTGCACGCCACTACAAATCAACACCATGTCGTACTGACGATCAATCTTAAGTGTCATAGTGGGGGCGTGGGACTTATGCCCAAAGCATATTTTGACACAGCCTCTTACTATGACTGCGCGCCTCCCGGTGTTGTCGCATGCAATAGCTGCTATAGTAGTGGCGTGGGAACGATGTGGTGGGCAAGTGTGTACTTGTGTGCGGTTGAATCTGTTGGAATTTGCGTTTGTCTTTTTTTTTTGGAGAAGAATGTTGCATATATAAAAACAAATGGTAATTTTGCGATATGATTTATCGCGAGCTATATTATTCCGGCCGAATGTGCCGATGTTGTTGAGCTCACCTGTTTGCAATAAATAGGTGTCAGATCTGTTTATTGTAGAATTCCGGATATTTTACCGGGTTTCAGAACTTTCCACGTTTACATTTCATTAGTCTATATTGAACGGTGTGCCAGACGGCGCATTGGGTGTATTGTAATTTTATTATATCATCACTGTATTATGTCTGCAATTAATTCTGATATCACAGAGGCATTGTCATATACTGTCATGCAGCTGTCGGATGTGTCGAAATCAGAGAAACAGGTCTATTCAGAAATCGGGCATGTGCTGCCATCTGTCGTGACAATCAATGAGATAATAATGACTCTTAAGCAGCTGTTGTTCCCGGAGTTCTTTTATGCCAGTCATTCATCGGAGGCTATGCGGCAATATCATATCGGGGTAGGTGTTGACCGTCTGTTTACAATGTTGCGTAAACAGATATCCGCCGGACTGCATTTTGCCCTCGGCAAATTCTGTGATGATGCCGTAGTCGCTGATGCAGCAACAGAGAAGGCCGCGCAGGCGGTCGCAGAGTTGCCGGAGTTGAAACGTCGGCTTTATACAGATATCCGTGCGATTTTCAACAATGATCCGGCAGTGGGCAATGAAGCAGAGGTGATTTTCTGTTATCCGTCGGTCAAAGCAATGCTGCACTATCGTTTCGCCCATCTGTTGCACTCGCTTGAAGTTCCTCTATTGCCGCGTATCATTACTGAGATCGCCCACTCGGAGACGGGTATTGATATCCATCCGGGTGCATCGATCGGGGAGTATTTCAGCATTGATCATGGAACAGGTGTTGTGATCGGCGAGACATGTGTGATCGGTCGGAATGTGGCGATATATCAAGGCGTTACACTGGGTGCAAAAAACTTTTCGCTTGACAGCGAGGGTCACCCAGTCAATATACCGCGTCACCCGATTATAGAGGACAATGTGACGATATACTCCAATGCTTCGGTGTTAGGCCGTGTAACAATCGGTCATGACACAACAATCGGAGGGAATGTCTGGGTCACGCACAGTGTGCCGCCTTATTCGCGCGTATTGCAAGGACAGATGCGCAGCGAGACGTTTGTAGATGGAGCCGGGATTTGAGAAAATTTAACATTGTAACCAATTAAATATTAATAATTAAATAGTTATGGCAATCGTAAGAAACTTGTCGGAACTTATCGGCAATACTCCTATTCTGGAGGTGACCAATATTGAGAAAAGTGAGGCTCTTGAAGCCCGTCTGTTTGTGAAACTCGAGAGTTTTAATCCCGGCAGCAGCGTGAAAGACCGTGTGGCTCTGTCGATGATCGAGGATGCCGAGTCATCAGGCGTTCTTAAGCCAGGAGCGACGATTATAGAGCCGACATCGGGCAATACCGGTATCGGTCTGGCATGGGTGGCATCGATCAAGGGCTACAACGTGATACTTACAATGCCTGAGACAATGAGCATAGAGCGACGCAATCTGTTGAAAGCTTATGGTGCTCGGCTTGAACTGACTCCGGGCAGCGAGGGGATGAAGGGTGCGATAC
>JAIDKP010000140.1:4457-6024 GCA_029051445.1 Muribaculaceae bacterium
TACGCCGTGCCGAAGAACTGCGCGATGCCACTCCCGGAGCCGTTATTCTGCAACAGTTTGACAATCCGGCTAATCCGCGTGCCCATTACCGCACAACCGGTCCGGAGATCTGGCGTGATACCGACGGGTCGGTGGATATCGTTGTAGGTGGAGTCGGCACGGGTGGCACAATAAGCGGCACGGCGCGGTATCTGAAGGAACAGAACCCGGGTGTGAAGGCTTTTGCAGTCGAGCCGGCCTCGTCGGCTGTATTGTCGGGGAATCCGTCGGGCGCACACAAGATACAGGGCATCGGAGCCGGTTTTGTGCCTGGTAATTTTGACCGTAGCGTGATAGACGGTATTATCGCGGTTAGCGACAATGAGGCTATTGCCGCCGGTCGGCTTCTCGCATCGTCGGAAGGCGTGCTTGCCGGTATCTCGTCGGGTGCGGCTTTTCATGCCGCGCTCAAGCTTGCACGAGACAAGGAGAATGCCGGTAAAAATATCGTGGTCATACTGCCTGATACCGGCGAGCGATATATGTCGACGGTGCTTTTTGCTACAGAAAGCAGTCAGGCATGACGATTGCGGGTTAGTTTTTCGCGCTGATGTTAAAAAAATCTTCTGTGTTTTATTCGGGATGATTTTTTCATTAGATTTGCGTTGATCTCTCTTGATCATAAACCTTGAATAAAGTTGTAATATCATGAGCAAATATCCCAAAATTGGTATCAGACCTACGATCGACGGACGCCAGGGCGGTGTTCGTGAAAGCCTTGAAGAGAAAACCATGAATCTTGCAAAGGCAGTGGCCGAGCTTATCTCAAACAATCTCCGCTATCCCGACGGAAGTCCAGTCGAGTGTGTTATCGCCGACGGTACAATAGGACGTGTGGCCGAAACGGCTGCCTGCGCCGAGAAGTTTGAGCGTGAGGGGGTCGGTGCGACTATCACTGTGACATCGTGCTGGTGCTACGGTTCGGAAACCATGGACATGCATCCCCACTGGCCCAAGGCGGTGTGGGGCTTCAACGGCACGGAGCGTCCCGGAGCCGTATATCTGGCAGCAGTGCTTGCCGCACACGCTCAGAAGGGACTTCCTGCATTCGGCATCTATGGCCATGATGTGCAGGATCTCGACGACAACACTATTCCCGCCGATGTGTCCGAGAAACTGCTCCGTTTCGCCCGTGCGGCTCTGGCTGTGGCTCTGATGCGCGGCAAGTCGTATCTTTCGTGTGGCTCGGTATCGATGGGCATTGCCGGCTCCATTGTTAATCCCGACTTTTTCCAGGAGTATCTGGGTATGCGCACTGAATCGGTCGACATGACTGAGATCATGCGTCGTATCACTCTCGGTATCTATGATCATGAGGAGTATGCCAAGGCTATGGCATGGACCGAAAAATACTGCAAGACGCGTGAGGGTGAGGATTTCAAGAACCGTCCGGAAAAGAAAAAGACCCGCGAGGAGAAGGATGCCGACTGGGAGTTTGTGGTGAAGATGACAATCATCATACGCGATCTCATGAAGGGGTATCCGAAAGGCAAGGAGATGGGATGGAAGGAGGAGGCGCTCGGTCACA
>JAIDKP010000141.1 GCA_029051445.1 Muribaculaceae bacterium
ACTGGTTTGTGGCAAGCATATCGCTTGTGACGGCTATTCTCGGTATCGGTCTTGCGTGGGTGATGAACATGTAAAGCTCATCGAAATAGAAACGGTTGCGGCACCATGTCCAGAGAGCAGGCATAAGCTGGCGCATACGCTCGGGAAGAGGATTTTCCTGCTTGTACATCACCCACGCAAGACCGATACCGAGAATAGCCGTCACAAGCGATATGCTTGCCACAAACCAGTTCAGCTGCCCCAGATTTGTGAGAAGAGAAAGCGACTTGTACATCGGATGCCCGTTCCATGTCACCAGATCACCAAACGGGAAGAAGCCCGAAATTACCGACATGACAGCAAGGAAGACAAGAGGAAGAGTCATTGTCCACGGCTGGTCGGTAGGAGCGTGATGTCCGGCAGGCTTGTGATCTTTCCACCAGAAAATAAGGAAATAGAGACGGAACATGTAGAACGCGGTCAGACCGGCCACTATCGACATCCAGATATACCAGTAGATCGAGTGGCTGAATACCGCAGTCAGAATCTCGTCCTTAGAGAAGAAGCCCGCAAACGGTATGATACCGGCGATTGCGAGACAGCCGATAAGGAACGTGATATGAGTGATAGGCATGTGCTTGCGCAGACCATGCATGCCGGTGTAATCGTTAGTGCCGACTGCATGAATGATAGCACCGGCTCCGAGGAAGAGCAGAGCCTTGAACATAGCATGTGTGAAAAGATGGAACATCGATGCCATGTAACCCACAGCATGATGATGCTCCGGACGTGCCACACCGAGCGACACCATCATAAACGCGATCTGCGAGATTGTCGAGAAAGCGAGAACACGCTTGATGTCAAGCTGCGCGCAGGCAACCATAGCTGCATACAGCGCTGTGAGAGCGCCGACCACAGTCACGATATCGAGAGCTGCCGTCTCCATCAGATAGAGCGGGAAGAGGCGTGCTACGAGATATACACCTGCCACAACCATCGTAGCGGCGTGGATGAGAGCTGATACAGGAGTCGGACCCTCCATTGCGTCGGGAAGCCAGATGTGCAGAGGCATCATTGCCGACTTACCCATGCCGCCCATGAAGATCAGCACCAGAGCCCAAGTCATCACCGAGCCGCCCATAAACACGGGAGCAGCCGATGTGGCAAAGACATTCTTGATCCACTCGGCAGTACCGATGTTGACCTGATACGTATTGGCCATTCCCTCGACAGCGGTCGAAGTAAGATCTGTAAAGTTAAACGTTCCCGTATAGAACGAGAGCACAAGAATGCCGATAAGAAAACCGAGATCGGCAAAACGGGTCACGATAAACGCCTTCTTTGATGCCGAGACTGCCGATGGCTTTGTGAAGTAGAAACCGATCAGCAGGTAGGACGAAGCACCCACAAGCTCCCAGAAGATATACATCTGGAAAATGTTGGTTGCCACAACCAGACCGAGCATCGAGAACGAGAAAAGCGAAAGGTAGGCGAAGAAACGCTGGAAACCACGCTCAGGCGTACCATGATGATCACGCATGTAACCGTTGCTGTAAAGATGCACCATAAACGAGATTGTGGTGATCACAACAAGCATCATGGCCGAGATCGGGTCAAGCAGGAAACCGAGCTTGATTGCCAGACCGGCCTTGACAAGATTGCCGGCCGCATCAAAAACATCGGGTGTGAACTGAAGCCATGTCACATTGAACACAACCGACTGAAGCCGCTCGCCAACCGAGTTGATAAACGCTGGACTGCCGGAAAAGAAATAAGTCAGTGCGGTGATATAGGCGAGTGTTAGTGTCACGCCCATCGAAGCGGTGCCGATAGCTCCCGCAGTCCCGTGCTTCATATATTTGCCAAGCAGACCGAGAACCAGAAAGGTCAGCAGCGGCAAGGCAAGAATGAGAATTGGCATTGTTGATTCCATAATAGGTACCGGGGATTAGAACTTCATTGTCGTCAGATCCTGGACATCAATGTCCTTGGCGACTCTGAACACATTTACAATTATTGCAATTGCAAGAGCTGTCTCAGCTGCTGCGATAGCGATCGCAAACAGTGTGAACATCATGCCCTCCATGCTTCCGGGAAAAAGGAAACGGTTGAAGACCACAAAATTCATATCCACTCCATTGAGCATCAACTCAAGCGATATAAGCATCGCAATCATGTTCTTGCGGGTGATGAACCCATAAAGGCCGCAGCAGAACATGAAGAGCGACAGCAGAAGATAACATATCATTGGCATTTCCATGTCCGTGCTGTTTATTTTTTACGTGCGATAACTATTCCGCCTATCATGCAGCCCAGCAAAAGAATGCTGACTGCCTCAAACGGAAGAAGATACTGTCCGTGCCCCGTTCCCATCAACGCCGTGCCGATTGCCTTCATGTCGAGGAACGACATATCGGGACGAGACAGAAATGAGTCAGCGCGGCTCACAAGCGAGATCCCGCCGATCACAAACATTGCGACACCAAGAAGCAATGCACGCAAATGCTTGCGGGACTCCAGTTTTTTCTCGTTGTTGCCCGGATGACTCGTGAGCAGTATCGCAAAGACAAACAACACGACGATACCTCCGGCATACACGGCTATCTGAACCGCACCCAGAAACTCATAGTCGAGTTGAAAATAGACTGCGGCAGTAGCAAACAGCACAAACAAGAGATAGGTCGCCGCACGCAAGATCTTGCGCGTAGTTACGGCCATTACCGAGAAAATGACTATCGCAAGAGCGATAACCACATACGCGATAAAACTTCCTACTGATTCCATTGAATATGATTCGATTATTTTTATTTTCAGGCTTTATTGAGCTGGTGACTCTCCACCGGCTTGTTTGGCTGCGGCGGCTTTGGCTGCAGCGGCAGCCTTGGCGGCTGCGATCTTGGCCTCACGCTCTGCGAGGATTTTTGCCTTCTCCTCCTCTGTAGGCTCGGGTTCTGGCTTCTCCGGAAGATAATTCAGCTGCTTGACAAGTTTGGAGCGGGTGAACACCGCCTGCTCGAAGTCATTGGAGAACTTAAGAGCATTGGTCGGACATGAGGTAGCACACAACTGGCAGAATGTACAGCTTCCAAGATCATAGATATACTTGGCAAGCTTTTTCTTCTTCTTTCCGTCCCAAGTGTCAACCATCTTGGTCTCGAGCGTGATTGTTCCGTTAGGGCAATTGCGCTCGCACGTCCCGCATGCGATGCACTTGTGATTTCCCTCCTCGTCATAAATAAGTTCAAGGCATGCACGGAAACGCTCTGGAATATGCATCGTGTCGCGGTTCTCGGGATACCTCTCAGTTATCTTCGGGGTCACGAATTCCTTGGCAGTTACCTGCATGCCCTGCAAAAGGCTTGAGATACCGCCGGCCAAAGAGGTGAAATAGTCTTTTACGCTACCCATTTTTTTCTGCTTTGAGGATATGTCTGTTAGTTATTTTACTTTTATATCTTACCGCCTGATCCGGTTC
>JAIDKP010000142.1 GCA_029051445.1 Muribaculaceae bacterium
TATCGGTTTGACAAACTAACCAAAGATAAGGAAAACAAGTGAAATATGCAGTATAAAATGGCCACATCGGTTTCACATTTTTGCAGTGATGCTGATTTTAGTGCGTCGTGCGGGCTTTGAGCCGCATTCCCGCCAAAGTTTAAAGTGAAACAGCGCCAAAGTTTAAAGTAAAACAGCGCCAAAGTTTAAAGTGAAACAGCGCCAAAGTTTAAAAATGTTCTTATTTTTGACTCAAAGAAGTGGCTTATGCCAACGCGACCAGGCCCCAAGGCCGACTATCGCTCTTCTTCTCATCGAATATTCTTGTTATCTTTGCATTAATGGGTATGTCCTGGCCCGGGTGTTTCACAATAATTTGACAGCTATGCGTATCGCGGTCTTTGCAATATCATTCGCTTCGGTCGAGAGGGCTCTTGTCGCTCTCGATTTCCTGCTGCAGCCCGGTGTGTTTGCAGCCGATGCCACTGTGCGGGCGCTTGCCGACGCCGGGGTGAGTGTGGCCGGTGACATAAAGGTGGCCAAGGTTCCCGACGATATGGACTATATTGTAAGTCTCGGGGGTGACGGCACTTTCCTGCGCGCGGCGGCCTGGAGCGGGGCAAGCGGTGTGCCTGTCGCCGGGGTCAATATGGGTCACCTCGGCTATCTTGCGGCTTTTGCGCCTTCCGAGCTTACGGCTCTGCCGAGGATTCTGGCCGAGGGCCGGTGCCAGCTGCAGCGGCGCAGTCTGCTCGAGGTGCGTTTTCCCGATCGTGTTCATCTTCCTGAAGGTTTCTGGCCTTATGCTCTGAACGAGGTGTCGTTTCTGCGCCTGGGGTCGGCTTCGATGATCGATGTCATGGTAGAGATCGACGGCCGGCGTCTTGCGACCTATAGCGGCGACGGCCTGATCGTGAGCACTCCTACCGGGTCGACCGGCTATAATCTGTCGGTCGGCGGTCCGCTGATACAGCCCGGTGTCGAGGCGTGGTCCATCTCACCTATCGCTCCTCATGCACTCACGATGCGGCCGCTTGTGGTGAGCGACCGTTCGATGCTTTCTATAAAGACCAACTGCCGCACGTCGTCATTCAGGCTGTGTCTCGACAGCCGTGCCGTGTCGCTTCCGGCCAAAACGCGTGTCGAGATACGCAAGGCTCCATTTGCTGTGAATGTGGTTTTGCGTCCGGGGCGCACTTTTGCCGATGCTCTGCGCGACAAGCTTCACTGGGGGGTAGGCAACGGCGAGTGATGCAGACGCGTCTTTCACATCAGTGTCTTGGTGAGGTCGACGTGGTGCGTCGTCGTAATTCGTCGCGTTTTTCAGCATGCTGGCGTGGCGGACGTGTGCGTGTCACCGGGCCGTTTTATGCGTCCGACGGGCAGTTTGTCAAGGCGCTTGATTCTCTCGCGCCGAGACTGCTGCGCTCTCGTGATGCTCTCGCCGATATTCCGCTTGGCAAAAGCGATATTGTGCTTGACGGACTGACTGTTGCCGTCAGCCGCCAGTCGCTGCATCCGCGTTCGGTGGCCCTCTCTCCCGCGTTGCCGGTTGCGGGGGTGTCGGTCGGGTGCGATATAGACCTTGGCACTGCGGCCGGCCGCGATCTGTTTATTCGCAGTGTCCGCGCCGTGGCCCGGAAACTTGCTCCGCAGATTTTGCTCCCGAGAGCGCGTGAGATTGCGCATGAGCTTGGCTGCGAGCCGTCGGGGTGGAGTATTTCGCGCGGATCCACGGTTCTGGGCAAATGCTTCCGGTCGGGACATATCTCGCTTTCGGAGATGTGTGTCTTCCTTTCTGCGAGACTCAGAGATTATATTGTCTGTCATGAGCTTGCGCATCTGACCTATATGGATCATTCCGAGTCGTTTCATCGCCTGCTCGATACTTATCTCGGCGGTGAGGAACGGCATCTTGTCAACGAACTTAAGAATTACCGATGGCCGATACCTCGATGAAATTGCCGACCGGACTGTTTGGCGGGTCATTTAATCCCGTGCATCTCGGGCATGTTGGGTTGGCGCGGTGGATTGCCGATAATGCCGGAGTGGATGGCGTGTGGCTATCGCTTTCGCCGTCGTCGCCGTTCAAGCAGAATGAGGTTATGCTGCCCGATGATCTGCGCCTGCATCTGCTTCGGATTGCAACTGAGTCATATTCGGCACTTCATGTGACCGATGTGGAGCTGTCGCTCCCTCATCCGTCCTATACAGTCGACGCTCTGCATGAGTTGTCGAGCCGGAATCCCGGGAGGGAGTTTCGGTTGATTATCGGAGCGGACAACATCGCTGCTTTCGACCGGTGGCGCTGTTGGGAAGAGATTGCCGGACGGTTCGGCCTGATCATTTACCCGCGTCCCGGCTATGATGTCAGTCTGCCGCAGTTTCTTGAACCTTTTTCTGAAAATATCAGGGTGTTACATGGAACACCGCAGTTTGATGTATCGTCCACGGAGATTAGAAAGCGTCTTGTTTCGGGTGAGTCTCTCGCCGGGCTTGTCGACAGTCGGGTAGAGGAGGGGCTCAGGGAATATATGGCGAAGTCTGCTTCGTAAAGTAGGTAATAGTTTTATATACAAGGTGTTATGGGGGGGGGTAGAAAAATACATGTTTTATAACATATGGTTGAAATGTTAAAGGCGGCAAAAATATATTGCCGATTTAAAATTTAAATGGTTTCTTTGCATAATCGATCAGTAATTAATCACGCTTTAATGCCTGAGAAACTGATACCATAGAGAAGCATTATAGTTTTATCAACCAATCATTTACCTTATGAAGTTTCTAACAGAAAGGATCTCGCAAGTAACCCGCCTGATGTGCGTTGCAATCGCATTTTGGGTGGCCGCGGGCTTCACGGCTTTTGCCGACGTAAAGGGTACCATCCAGGACAAGGAAGGTGAACCCATTGTTGGTGCCACTGTGCTCGTCAAAGGGACACAGAAGGGTGCCGCCGCCGATCTGGACGGCAACTTTGTCCTCACCGGTGTCGACGCCAACGCCACACTTCTTGTTTCGGCCGTAGGCTACACACCCCAGGAGATCGCCCTCAAGGGCCGCACCTCCATCACCGTCACCCTGCTCGAAGACAGCAAAGTCCTCGACGACGTCGTGGTCATCGGCTACGGTACAATGGACAAAAAGGAACTCACGTCTGCTGTGTCTCACATCTCAAGCGAGGAGATGATGGCTATCAGCTCGGTCGACCCCGCCATGTCGATTCAGGGCAAAGTCGCCGGTGTGTCGATCACCAACACAGCTACGGGCGACCCCAACAACGGAGCAAGCATCCAGATCCGTGGTGTCTCGTCGCGTTCGGCAGGACTTGGCCCGCTGATCGTGATCGACGGAGTAGCAGGCGGCAATCTCCACAATATCAATTCTAATGACATTGCGTCGATCGATGTACTGAAAGACGGTGCCGCAACTGCTATTTATGGTACACGTGGTTCAAACGGTGTTATCGTCGTGACAACCAAGGGTGGAGCTAAAGACGGATCGGTGCACACCGACTATCAGGGCTACTTATCATGGGATTTCCCGCACAATGATCTCCCGGTACTCAGCAAAGACGAGTATCTCGCAGCAGGCCTCGGCAATGACTACGGTTACGAGACCGATTGGTTCAAAGAAATCACACGTACCGGTTTCACACAAAACCACACTCTTACCCTCAGCGGTGGCACTGAAAAGAGCAACTACCGCGCAACTCTCGACACCCGCCATGCCGACGGTATCGACCTCCGTTCGGGACGTCGCGAATATGGAGCCCGCATGTCGTTTGAGCACAACACCAAGAATGGTCTTATGACATTCTCCGGAACTGTCGCTCCCCGCTACATCCGTGCCAACAATTCAGATCACGGTGCGTTTGCAAACGCATTCGGCGCCAACCCCTCGACTCCGGTCATGGATCCGACCGATCCGACCGGAAAGAAATACTATGATGTGGAGGGTGACGGTATCTCAAACCCTGTCGAGCTGCTGAAACTTGACAAGAGCTGGACCGAATACAAGCTTCTCGAGTGGCACGCCACTGCAAAGCTCAATCTGCTTCCGCTTCTGGCCAAGAACCTCAGCGGCATGCAGCTCAGCACTCAGGTGACTTTGCAGGAACGTCTCGAAGACAATCATGGCAACTGGTTCCGTCCTTCATACCACACTGTTGCTATACGCAGCGGCATACAGGGCGAGGCAAGCCAGAACTTCAACCGCACCAACAACTATGGCGTGGAATGGCTTACAAACTATATGCTTGACCGCAACAACCACAACCTCAAAGCTATGGTAGGCTATTCGTGGCAGCGTTTCGAGGACTATGGCTTCAACGCCGAGAACAAGGACTTCCCCTCCGACGCTCTGACATGGAATAACCTCGGTCAGGGTACATATAACTCTGAGAAAGAAGGCCGCCTCGGCATGGGGTCTTATAAGAACAACAGCACGCTCATCTCGTTCTTCGGACGTCTGAGCTACAACTGGAACAACCGCTACATGGCCACTGCATCGCTCCGCTACGAAGGATCGTCGCGTTTCGGCCAGAACAACAAGTGGGGCTACTTCCCCGCATTCTCACTCGGCTGGCGCATCAGCGAGGAGTCGTTCATGGAGAACACCAAGGGCTGGCTCGACGACCTCAAGATCCGTGGTGACTTCGGTGTGACCGGTAACCAGAACATAGGAAACTACCAGTCGCTCGCCACCTACGGCGGTTACGGCACTGTGTTCTACAACGGCAAGTACTACAAGGGATGGGCGCCCAACAAAAACCCCAACCCCGATCTGAAATGGGAGCGCGCCGAGAACTTCAACGTCGGCATCGACTTCTCGGTTCTCAACAACCTCGTCAGCGGTAGCGTCAACTACTACAACCGCACACAGAAAGACCTTCTCGGCGACTACAACGTGTCGGTACCCCCGTATCTTCACACCTC
>JAIDKP010000143.1 GCA_029051445.1 Muribaculaceae bacterium
CCTGACTCGGTGATGGTGGTGAAGCATGGTCTCGGCAGCAAGCGCGTCAGGGTGACAGCTTATGATGCCGACGGGAACCCGGTGAGGGTTCAGACCCATAAGTCGGACCGCAACACAGTTGAGCTGTCGATGAAGCCGACAGGAGAGTCTGATACAGCCGAGAGGGTCGTCAAACTCACTGTCGCGGAGGTTATGGCCGATGAGAGGAGTGCCGGCAGCCGTGTTGCCGGATATGTGATGCGTGGTGTGATGAGTGTGCGAAACATCTCAATACAGTACCGACGCAACCGGACGCTTTCGTTGCCTCTTTTCAACAATGAGATAGGCAATTTTTTCGGACAGAGCTCATGCTATGGCCCGTTGTCGCCCGGTCTTGATTTCGCGTTCGGTTTTGCCGGAGAGGATTTCATAGGCCGCTGTAAAGAGCGCGGGTGGCTTATGACTGACAACGGACAGACTACTCCGGCACTTTTCTCCGGAGGGACGGAAGCCCATATCGAGGTTCTTCTCGAGCCGATAAAGGGCTTCAGGATCACTCTGACGGCCAACCGCACCGACAACCGCACGAATCAGGTGCAGTTCATGTATGACGGTATGCCGGAGGTGAGAGGCGGGTCGTTCACGATGACTACCTGGGCGCTTTCATCGGCTCTCAGGTCATCGTCGGATGCCGACGGGTACCGCAGTGCGGCGTTCGAGAGATTTGTCGACAATGTCCCGGCTGTCGTCGGCCGTATAAGGGAGGAATATGCCGGAGTAAAGTATCCTGCGGCAGGTTTCCTTGACGGAACAGTGTATGCCGGACAGGTATTTGACCATCGGTATGGCGATGTGCAGCAGAACAGCGGCGATGTTCTGATTCCGGCTTTTTTGTCGGCCTATACCGGATGCGATGCGGGAAAAGTCTCGCTTAATCCTTTTCCGTCGCTTGCATCGGTGCTTCCCAACTGGCGCATGAGTTACGACGGTCTGATCAATTACTGGGGACTGCGCGATCGCTTCAAATCTATCGTTCTGAACCATTCCTATCAGTGTGCCTATACAGTCGGATCCTATTCGTCGTATCCGGGCTGGGTCGACGCAGGGACAGGCGGCGGGTGGCTCGGGTTCAGGAAACAGGAACTGACAGGAAATCCGGTGCCCTCATCGCCGCTGAATATCACTTCGGTTGCGATTTCAGAGAAATTCGCGCCGCTGATCGGCGCTTCGGTTACGTTCAGAAATGAGATTACCGTCAGTGCCGAATACCGCGACCAACGCACACTCACACTTAACGTCCCGTCGGCCCAGGTTGTCGAGGCTACTACCAGAGGCGTAGTTTTCGGCGCAGGCTACAAGGTGGTGGGATTCAATACCTTCTTCAAGATGAAAGGCCGACAGACTGGGGTGTCAAATGATCTTTCGCTTAACGCAGACTTTTCGTTGCAGAATACACGTGCGCTGATAAGGCGCATAGAGGGGCAGTACACACAGGCTACCTCGGGCACACGCACCATGATTGTGAATTTCTCGGCCAACTATGTTATTTCCAAACGCTTTACGGTTGGCGCATATGTCGATCACCAGGTGAATACGCCCATTGTCACGGCCTATGCCTATCCCACGGTCAACACATCCTACGGTCTGTTGTTCAATCTGTCGCTCTCCCGCTGAAAAATTATGTTTTACAACATGTCGTTTAAAATATGTGAATATTTTTTATAAATGTGTTTGTTTATTAAACGTTTTTTTGTTTAGTTTGCGTTACTTGTCAAAAGAGCGAGTGATGTACGCT
>JAIDKP010000144.1:0-378 GCA_029051445.1 Muribaculaceae bacterium
GGAGCGGAGATCAAGAACTATCTGGAGATGAGCTATGACATGTGGACCCGACAGATGACATCGGCCGACGATCATCTGCTCAATCTGCGCGACACTGAAGCCAACGACATGAGCCATACCGGATTCAGGCATCCGAGCTATAATTTTGACTCGGCGGCGGGGATTATCTACACCGTGGATGTGACGAAACCCAAAGGGGAGAAGATCACGATAATTTCCATGTCCGACGGCACGCCGTTCGCACCTGAGAAAGAATATACAGTCGCCATAAATTCATACCGTGGCAACGGCGGCGGCAATCTGCTGACCGAAGGCGCGGGCATCAGCAAAGAGGATCTGAAAAAACGCATCGTGAAATCGACCGACAAAGATCTGCGC
>JAIDKP010000144.1:388-1489 GCA_029051445.1 Muribaculaceae bacterium
GAAATATATCGAGCAGCAGAAGATTCTGACACCGAAAGCTCTCAATCAGTGGAAATTTATCCCTGAAGACATTGTCGTTCCTGCCGCCGGACGCGACCGCGAACTTCTTTTCAACGACTGAGAACAGAAATGGAGAAAAAACGCATATGGGAACTCGGACGCGACAGCGTTGAAACCTACCGCGAGAAGCGCAAACTGTCTCTCGTGCTTGTCGTGGACAACGTAAGAAGCCTGAACAACATCGGCGCCATGTTCAGAACCGCCGACGCTTTTCTCGTGGAACGCATGGCACTCTGCGGCATCTCGTCGCCTCCCCCTTCGCCCGAGATACACAAAACAGCTCTCGGCGCCGAAGAGACCGTGGCCTGGGAATATTATGCCGACACGATGGATGCAGTCGCAAAACTGCGCGCCGACGGCTATACCATCTGCTGTCTCGAACAGGTCAAAGGAAGCGTAGCTCTTCAGGATTTCAAGGTGTCGGATTCAGAGAAATATGCCATTGTCGTCGGCAATGAAATCGACGGTGTCGACCAGCGCGTGGTCGACGCATCGGACGTGGCACTTGAAATACCGCAATACGGCACCAAACATTCACTAAATGTATCGGTCTCGGCGGCACTATCGCTGTGGCAATTCTTTATACAACTGACATGAAACGACTGCTTATCGTAGGAGCCGGGGGATTTATAGGAGGATATATCGCCCGGGAGGGACTGAACCGCGGATATGAAGTGTGGGCCACCGTAAGATCCACGACCTCACTGAAATTTCTCGACGATCCACGCATACATATACTCACGCTCGACTATGACGATCCGGAGCAGATGAGCGAAGTGCTTGACCGTGAAATGCCCGGAACAACCGGATGGGAATATGTGATCTATAATCTTGGAGCCACCAAGGCGCTTGACTTTCCGGAATTCAACCGCGTAAACTTCCAGTATCTTCGCTCTATCGGTGAAATACTCAAAGCGATCGGATGCGAGCCACGGACATTCCTGTTTATGAGCAGCCTGAGCGTACTGGGTCCCGGCGACGAAGTGTCGTACTCCCCCCTCGACTCCAAAATGCTCCCCCAACCCAACACGCGCTATGGTG
>JAIDKP010000145.1 GCA_029051445.1 Muribaculaceae bacterium
GAACATAGGCATGGCACGCATCGACGAGGTGGAGTACAACGGCGTGAAGATCGTGCCGCTGCAGTTCCTGAAAGCGGTGCTTCCCAACCCTCAGGATCTGGGCGAGAACTACCACGGCGAGACTTCGATCGGATGCCGTATCGCCGGCAAAGGGAAGGACGGCAAGGATATGACCTACTATATCTACAACAACTGCAGCCACGAGGCGGCCTACAAGGAGACAGGCATGCAGGCCGTGAGCTACACTACCGGCGTTCCGGCAATGATAGGCGCCATGATGTTCCTGACCGGAAAATGGAACAAGCCGGGCGTACACAATGTCGAAGAGTTTGATCCGGATCCCTTCATGGAGCAGCTCCCGAAGCAGGGTCTTCCCTGGAACGAGGTCATCAACGGCGATCTTGAAGTAGATAAAATCGGATAACCATATCTGTTTATGAAATCTCTCCGACATCTGCCTGCAGTGCTGCTGCTCCTGACAGCAGCACTCGCAACGGCTTTCAGCGGACGCGCGGTAACTCCGGAGAATGCCGACAGCAAGATATATGGTATTGCGTTCTACAATCTCGAGAATCTTTTTGACACTATAAACCAGAGCGGGAAGTATGATCTGGAGTTCACTCCGGGCGGCTCCCGCGGCTGGAACACCGAGAAGTACCGCGCGAAACTGGAAAAGCTCGCCACAACAATACACGCGATGAGCGACGGCCGCACCCCATCGGGGCCTGCGATAATCGGTATAGCCGAAGTTGAGAACGAGAGTGTGGTGAAAGATCTTGTAAACGCGGCTCCACTCTGTGAGCGCGGTCTGAAGTATGTCCACCACGACTCACCCGACAACCGTGGCATCGATGTGGCACTGCTCTATGACCCGGCACAGTTTGAAGTGACTGAAGTGCAAAACTTCCCACTGACAACAATCGATTTCGCAACCCGCGACCAGATGGCGGTGACGGGTGTGCTTGGCGGTGACACGCTGACAGTGATCGTGAACCACTGGCCTTCGCGTCTTGGCGGAGAAGAGCAGTCGCGTCCCAACCGCGTCAAAGCCGCCCAGCTGTCGAAAAAGATTGCCCATGATCTTTGGAAAGAGCATCCCAACCAGCATGTGATCATCATGGGCGACCTTAACGACGATCCTTCAAGCTACTCGGTAGCCGTGACTCTCGCAGCCGACTCCAATGCCGACAAGGTGAAAAACCACTCGTTCTACAATCCCTGGTGGGATATATGGGATGAAGACAGCAAAGGAACTCTAAGCTATCGCGGAAAATGGAATCTTTTTGACCAGATACTTGTCTCAGGCACACTTCTTGACAACAAAAAGGGGGCTTCGACAGGCAATCTGCTCTACAACAGCGCTCAGATAAATGATTTTGATTTTCTGAAAAATCCTCCTGACAGCCGATATGCCGGACAGCCTCTGCGCACTCACGCCTCTGGCAACTGGCTTAACGGCTACTCCGACCACTTCCCCACCGAGATATTTCTGATCGCCAAATGATAAAAATAATCGTTTTTGTCCTGCTTGCGGTTGTGGCATTGTCTGTCTTGGCTCAATACAGATATCGCGGAACGCGGTGGGAGAATGTAAACGATTATCCGGAGTTTTTCACCTCACAGACAGCCTTAAAATCAGATGATGGTGACGAGCCCGGTGTGGAAATGAGAATGCGCGAGGGGTTTCTTTATGTCAAAACCGACCATACTGTCAACGTAAAGGTTGTAAATGTGTTAGGCTCCACGATTTCAGAAACCGTACTTGAAGCCGGGACTTCACGAATGCCTCTCCAGACACGCGGCATCTATATCGTCAGGGCCGGCAAATGCGCGCGGCGTGTGAGGGTGAACTGACTCTCTACGACCGAGTCGTCTCACAACTGCAGTTCACAGTCCTATAGACACCTGAATATCAGAGACGGCACATAGAGTTGTGCGTTTCAAATACACATTTATAAGACATCCTCCTACAAACTGCAGTGCCGCATCACACTCTACACCGACACAATGCAGAATTGAGGGTCTGATGAGATAAGCCATGAAAAGACATTTTTTTATAACAGTGATGGCAGCAGCGGCGTTGATGTGCGCCGGACGCGACGTGAAAGTGCTGACCACAACCGATGACCGCCTGCACGATCTCGAGCCGGGCATGGTCGCTTTCAGCACACCTAAGACGGATGCCCCGACCATCACGGTAAAACCCGCCACGCTCCTTCAGGAGATCGACGGATTTGGGGCGGCAATCACCGGCTCAACGGCCTACAACCTAATGCGTATGCCGGAGGATCGGCGACGGGAGTTTCTGCACGAAACATTCAGCCGCAACGGCGGTTACGGCATGAGCTACGTGCGCGTGTCGATCGGCTGCAGCGATTTCTCGCTCGATGAGTATTCGTGCTGCGACACTCCCGGCATTGATAATTTCGCCCTGACAAAAGAGGAGCTCATGTATGTCATACCTATACTTCAGGAAATACGTGAAATAAACCCGGAAGCAAAGATCTTGGGATCGCCGTGGACTCCGCCGCGATGGATGAAGGTGAACAACCTGAAAGAACTGAGACCTCACAACGAATGGACCTCGGGACATATCAACCCGAAATACTATGACGATTACGCGGAGTATTTCTTGAAATGGTTAGAAGCATTTGAGGATCACGGGCTTGATATCTATGCCATAACGATGCAGAACGAGCCTCTTAACCGCGGCAACAGCGCTTCATGCTTCATGGGTTGGGAGGAGCAACGCGATTTTTTGAAAGGTTCGCTCGGACCGGTCCTGAAGAAGGCAGGGACAAAGGTAAAGGTGTATGCGTTTGACCACAACTACAACTACGACAGCATGAAGGATCAGGAGGGATATCCGACCAACATATATGCCGACGAAGCAGGAGAATATCTGGCCGGTGCGGCATACCACAATTACGGGGGCAACAAGGATGAGCTTCTGCGGATACATAATTGTGCTCCTGAAAAGGAACTTGTATTCACCGAGACCTCAATAGGCACATGGAATGACGGCCGCAATCTCGGCAAGCGTCTGATCGATGACATGAACGAGATTGTAATAGGGACAGTGAACCGCTGGTGCCGCGGTGCCATAGCGTGGAATCTGATGCTCGATGACGACCGCGGCCCCAACCGCGAGGGCGGATGCCAGACCTGCTACGGAACGGTGGATCTCAGCCCTGATATGACGGAAGTAAGGCGCAATTCGCACTACTACATCATGGCACATGCTTCGGTGGCCGCCCAACCCGGCGCACACCGCATTGCCCATGACAGCACCGGTAATACCGAGGGGATTGAAACGGCTGCATTTCTGAATAACGACGGATCACGCGGACTGCTGCTGAGCAACAGCACCTGCAACGACCGCGAAGTGAATGTGATCGACGGCGACATGACGTTTGTCTGCACTATCCCCGCCAGGGGTATAGTGACCTGCCGCTGGTGAATGAATATCCATAAAAATGTCGGCCTAATGCTTGAAATAATGTAATTTGTGCTATCTTTAGTGCACTAAAACCAATCACCTATCACTTACCTTAAATGAATCTGAAACAGCTACCGGGTCTGTGCCTTATCGCCATATCAACACTTCTGCCCGTTATGGCTGTCGGACAGAATGTAGAGAGCAATCTGCAAAATGAGTTTGCCAAGAAAGCTATCGACAACGGCGAGCAGCGGGTGTATGTTCCCAGCAAGGAGAATCTACAGGCCCGCAAGGAGTTTGAGGACAAGCGATTTGGAATATTTGTAGTATGGGGATTTTATAGTGTGGCAGGACAAGGTGAATGGGCTCAAACACGAAGTAATATACCTTTCAACGAATATACGGAATTGGCATCGGCATTTTATCCTTCGAGATTTGATGCCAAGGATTGGATCGATCTTTTCAAGGAGGCCGGAGCAAAATATATGGTCTTCACGACGCGTCACCACGATGGCTTCTCGATGTTCGACAGCAAATATACCGACTATGACATCGTGGATGCCACGCCTTTTAAGCGCGATGTGCTGAAAGAACTTGCCGACGAGTGCCACAAGCAGGATTTCGGTCTTAACCTCTACTACTCGCACGTGGACTGGTATCGAGACGACTACCCTACGGGGTGGAGCGCCAATGAGTACGCCAACCTCAAGAAGCACGACGATGTGCCATACGAGTCGTACTACAAATTCATGAACAACCAGCTGACTGAACTACTGACCAACTACGGCAAGATCGGCGCGATGTGGTTTGACGGTGTGTTTGACCACCGCCGCGACAGCATGGACTGGCATTTCCCCGAACAGTTTGATCTTGTACACAAACTGCAGCCGGCATGCCTTATCGCCAACAACCACCACCGTCAGATACAGTATGGCGAGGATTTCCAGATATTTGAGCGCGACCTGCCCGGCGAGAACAAGTCGGGATTCGGCACAGCGGGCGGCGTGAGCGAACTCCCTCTCGAGACCTGCCAGCAGATCATAAACGGTGTATGGGGCTATCATGTGAATAAAATGAATTGCAAAAGCCCGGATGAACTTATCGTGATGCTTACTGAAACATCGGGCAAAGGAGCCAATCTACTACTGGATGTAGGACCACGCCCTAATGGAACCATACCCAAGCCTGCCGCTGAATCTCTGCGCGGACTTGGCAAATGGCTCAATAAATATGGCGAAACAATCTATGAAACCGACAAAGGAGATATCTCGGGCAACTGGGGATCGTCGACACGCAAGGGCGACCGACTGTTTCTGCATATCACACACCGTCCCGGCAACGAGCTTTATCTGCCTCTGGGATGCAAGGTGAAGTCGGCAAAGATGTTCATAGGGGGCGCACCGGTGAAGTTTGACCAATGGAAACATGGCATACAGCTGCAATTGCCCGAAGCTACCGACGGTGAGCCTGTGATGGTGATCGAGCTGACAACATCGAAATAACTTTTATATTTTAATATCGTAATCAATAACATATCACATCGACATGACAATCAAATCTGTATTGGGTTACATCCTTGCTGCTGCGGCGCTGCTGCCGGCGACGGCTGTCGGGCAGAATGTGGAGAGCAATCTGCAAAGTGAGTTTGCCAAGAAAGCTGTCGACAACGGCGAGCAACGGGTGTATGTCCCGACGGAAGAG
>JAIDKP010000146.1 GCA_029051445.1 Muribaculaceae bacterium
GCGCAATGGTGAGGGGGATTTTATGAATCAAACATTTGATTTTTAGGCGGACGCACGAGCCGTGCGTCCATACTCTCTTGGTTATGTGACGTCGTCGATGGATCTACAGATGTGACTGCCGCCGGCAGTCGAACAGTCGATGTTTTTTTTGCATGGATGGCCATTTAACACTTAATATAATTACCAAATGTTTTTATCTTTGTGAAAAATCTGATAAATCCAATCACCATGATCAGAAATCTATTCTATATGGCCGCGGCAATGGCAGCGATAACAATGACCGGATGCTCCGGCAACACAGCTTCAACACCATCGGCCGACACAACCGATGACTACTATGTGGCAGCTTTTGTATGGCCCTCTTGCCACGATGATTCTCTTGGCCACAAGTATCTGTGGGGCGACGGCGAGGGTGAATGGGAAGTGATAAAAAAGGGCGATCCGCGCTTCGAAGGTCACCAACAGCCGAAACAGCCTCTCTGGGGCTATGAGCATGACAATGATCCCAAAGTCGTGGAGCGCTGGATCGACACGGCACTGAAATATGGTGTCAATACTTTCATCTACGACTGGTACTGGTTTATGAACGGGCCGTATCTCGAGGGAGCGGTGAACGACGGATTTCTGAAAGCCGCCAACAACGAGAAGATGAATTTTTATCTGATGTGGGCCAACCACTTTGTAAAGCACAACTACTGGAACTATCACCGCTACGGCGACGACGAGTCGATACTCTTTGATCCCGTGATTGACGAAAACAACTACAAGATCATTGTCGACCGCATCATCAGCCAGTATTTCACCCGACCCAACTATGTGAAGATCGACGGCTGCCCGGTATTCGGCATCTTCAGCATCGACAATTTTATCGCCGGTTTTGACGGCGATCTCGACAAAGCAGGCGAGGCAATCAAGTATTTCGACGAAAAGGCACGTGAGGCCGGATTCAAGGGTGTGCATCTGCAGGAGATACATGGCGGGGGATGGAAGCTCAACGAGGAGACGGCTGCCAAGATGAAGCAAAAGATCGAAAAGGTCGGCATCGACAGCGAGGCATTCTACAACATGGGAGGTTTTGACTGCGACTATATGGTACATGGCAAAAACGGCATCGAGATACGCGAGCAATGGGACTCGATATTCGATGTTCCGGTTTATCCGACAGTTTCGATCGGATGGGACGATACTCCCCGCTTCCCTGCCAAGGGAGCCGCCGATGTGACACGCTTCCACAACACGCCCACGACGTTTGCGACATATCTGAAAGCCGCCAAAGACTATGCCGACAGTCACCCCGACCAGCCCAAGTTTATCATGATCAACGCCTGGAACGAGTGGGTCGAGGGAAGCTATCTTCTGCCTGACCGCCTGAACGGCTACGGCTATCTTGAAGCCGTGCGTGACGTGCTAAACGGCGAATATGACTGATATCTAACCGTCACAGAGTATTCCAAGAGCAAAGCGGGCCATGTCATCATCGACATAGCCCGCTTTCATTCAACCAATTATCACTATTAGAAACCTTATTATAGACCTAATTCATCTTATCCGGGAGTAATAATCTCTACCGATGCCAACGAAGCATCCGCGATGTCACTTCGGTTGCGACATTCTCGACATAGCGGATATACTGCTCCGGGGTCAGGACCTTTCTGATCTGCGCCATAACCTTCTGAGCCTGATTAGGATCGGATTGCGAGACCCTGATGGCTCCAAATACTTCGTTCAGCCGGGCTTTCTGCATATCGTCAAGATCAATGCCTTCAAACGGATCGACCGCATGTGATTTCCTGACATGAGTGTGCTCCGGCGACATGCCACCGTGATGTGAATCACATACAACTGCCGCATTCATAGAGATACCGGCTGCTGCCGCTACAGAAAGAGAGAGGAGAATGAGCTTTTTCATAAATGAGAGAGAATTAATGCTAATGATCTGTTTCAATGATGTTGTTTTTACATCCCTTTGTCTCTTTGACGCACACTGCCGCACAAGGTTTAACAGTTGCACATTATTTAACTTAAATTGCTGAGTACAGCCTTATTCACCGTAATTTTGTAAAACGGCGTTAAAAAGACTTATGCCGACGTGTGTCACTGTCAATTACAATCGCCCGGAAGATGAACCACACAAAACGCACGGACGTTGAAATAAGTGATTGATATGTCTATTTTTTATAGTAATTTTGGAATTCAAATAATCGGAATATAAATGAAGGTTCACAAACTTATAATCAGCATAGTAACAGCCGGCCTCGTAGTAGCGGCCACAGGATCGTGCAGTGTGATGGAATCAATCTCCACAAAGCTTCCGGGAAAAGCCTCAGTGAGTGCCGGCAGCGACGGAATGGAGGTAAAGGCTACGACCGAGAGTGCCGAAAAGATTGAGAAAGAGCAGAAAAAAGCAGAAGAGCGCAAGCGCAAAGCAGACGAAAAGAAAGCTGCCAAGGAGAAGAAGGAGGCCGAGAAGAAAGCGCGTGAACAGCGCAAGAAGAACGCACAGAAAAAGAACGCACAGCCTTCGGCTACACCTGCTCCCAGCAGGACGACGACCGGTGAGAAAGAGATCGTCAAGATCGATTTTACCACCGGGACATGGCATCTGCGCAGCATCAACGGCTACACACTGTCGGCCGACACCGACGGCGATGACGGCGAACGCCCCTATCTGATCTTTGAAGAAGCAACCGGACGCTTCTACGGTAATGACGGATGCAATACCGTCAACGGCGATTTCATCAGTCAAGGCGATTCACTGAGATTTGACAACATGTTGTCGACAATGCGCATGTGTGCCGACGCAAAATACGCCCAGGAATTTACAATAGCCCTTGATC
>JAIDKP010000147.1 GCA_029051445.1 Muribaculaceae bacterium
AAACATGCCGTGTCCCCTGCCCCTTGACTCTATCGCAAACGAATACCCCGTCACATCATCTGGTAAAACCGAGTCACCGGCAACATTATTGAAACTGAATCTGACATTGAACCGCTCGAAATCAATATTGTTGCGGAAGAAGCCCGAGAGATTGGCAACCCACTTCCTCCTCGTTGTGTCGGCAAGCACATCCACGTCGACCGCCACACGGCTGCCGTTTCTGTTCCACACCTCCGCCGCAGCATAGCGCCCGGCGACAGTGTCGCTGCCATTCTCCACACCACACAGTTTCGGCGGCATCACAGTCTTCTGCGCGACACCGACCCAGTCGGTCCACGAAAAATGATAATTGCACCGGTCGCTCACACTGTCGAGCCCATGCGCATTAGAGTACCGGTAATACGACTTCGACTTCAGCACCCTCGGAGCATTCCATCCTACATAACCCTGCTTCTTTCCCCGTGGAATCATATAGTCAGCCATCTTCTCGCGGAAAAGAAAGACCGTATCGGTGTAGGTCATCAACGTCGAATACTCCCTCACATAAGCCAGCATATGAAGCACCTTGTGGTCGCGCGACTCCACAACCACCTCCGGCAGATCCGTCGCGATCTCCTGCATGAATATCGTGTCGGTGCCGGCATTCCTCACCACCGCCTCGCCATATCCCATATACCTGACCGTTATCGGATAATCACTTTCCGGCACACGCGGTATCTTCCCGTCCGGCATGCTTATGCCTGCAAACTTACCCTCCCGGTCAAAAACCGATGCGTTGGACAGCGGCATCCGCGTGACAGAATCCGCCACAACCGCGTCGCGCACCTGCCCTTTCACGACAGAGACAACAAAAAACAGAAACAGGATCACAAAGGCATATCGGCACATCATCCCGAAATCACATATCGCGTCGACAGACATTTATTCACACCTCCCCACCCCCCTAAAAGTATCCATTTTCCACCTCTGATCCACAGTATTATGATATTTTAACTCCAGACTGGGCTAATTCATCAACAAATTAAAAGTACCCCCTGAAGAGCCGCAAACAACGGTTCTTCAGGGGGGGGTACGAGTGCAATATTATATCAGACGATGTCAGTATCTCACTTTAATAAACCTCACACCATGCGACGGTATGAAATAATCTGTATTGCTCACCGACAGATCTTTCTGACGCCACAGATCGCGTACCGACTGGAGTTTCACTATGCCAAGCGCCTTGTAGTAATCAGCCAGATTGACATTGAGGTCGTTTCCGCCGACATTGAAGACTCCTATTGCATGCGTGCCGTCGCTTAGCGGACGACTCCATATCTGTATGTCACCATCCTTCACTACACGGTCGGCCTGTTTGCCGAGAAGATCCTGGTTCACGGCATTCACCTCGTTGTTGCAAAGCACATTGATTGTGAAATCGTCCAGTTGGGCCAGATCACAGCCAATCAGCATATCAGATGCCAGAAGACTCCACAACGCGATGTGGGTGTATTGTTCGTCGGGGGTCAGACGCGAGTCACGGAGATTATCGCTCCAGCCGACCTTACCGACAATAAGCATGTCCGGATCATTCCAGTGCCCCGGAGCCGCATAAGGCGCAAGCCCTGCCTGTCGGTTGAAACCTATGTCATAAAGCGATGCCCAAGTGTCGGTTATATCGCCGGTTGTACGCCATGAATTGGCGTCTACCATCGCGCCCCACTTCCACACATCTGCCATACCATACTGGCAGAGACTATAGAATATATCGCGAGGCTGACGGCGCAGATACTCACCCATGAGCATATAAGGACGTATGTAAGACGAAGTCGCGCGACGGTCCGGTTCAAGAGCATGTTTCTTGCCGTAGCCACACCAGTCATACTTCAGGTAGTCGACACCCCATGAATTGTAGGTTTCGGCATCCTGAAGCTCATGGTCGAGAGAACCCAGATAGCAGCCACAAGTCAGGTCGCCCGGCGACGAATATATACCGAATTTCAATCCTTCGCTATGAAGCCAGTCACCAAGCTCCTTCATTGAAGGAAATTTCTCATTTACCGCTATAGTGCCGTCGGCATTGCGTTCCGGTGCTTCCCAACCGTCATCGATATTTATGTATGCATATCCATAATCGGCAAGTCCCTTGTCAATCAGGGCCTGTGCACTCGATACGACACGGTCTTGTGTCACACTCAGCCCCCAGCAGTTCCATGAGTTCCATCCCATAGGAGGTGTCAGGGCGATATTGTCTCCGACTTTCAGAGTAAACCTCTGCTCGGCTGTCCCCTTGCCGTTTGATGCCTTCACAGTAAACGTGTAGTCGCCGCGCTTTGCCACGCTGCCTCCGAGAGCTCCGTTGGCAGGATCAAGCGTCACGCCTTCGGGCAGATCCGACGAACTGAATGTCATAGGGCGCTCGCCCGACACACCGAAACGATAATGAATCGGCGACCCGGGACGAACTCCATAAACCTCCACTGTATTGAATCTGGGAGCGGCAGGGGCGGCAGGGGTCAATATGAACTTCGGATGAGAGCGAGAGACAACATCCTTGCCAGTAAGGTCATCGGTAAACTTCACACGCAGGAAAGATCCTTCACCGGGAGTCAGATTAGCTACCACACCGGGCTTCTTTGCCGAAGATGACACCTTGTGACTCGATTGTCCGATCACCTTGCCGGTCTCGTTATCGACCTCCTCAATAGTGAGAGAGCCTTTGATCGATTTGTCATAACGGTTTGAAACCGTCACTGTCTCCTTGCCGTTTTTTCCTTTGCCGAAACCTATCGATACGCCATCTATCAGTTCGGGAACCGTCACAGTCACACCGTTTCGACCGAACATGCCGCCCGGATCATTGCCATTGTAGCAGCGCACGGCAAGCACATTGTCACCATCCCAGTTTATCGACTTGTCATTGGCTTTGACCGCATACTCGCGATTTACACTCCATGCCGAACGGTAACCGCCGGCATCACCCGGCATACCGCCGGTCTTGCCGATGAGTTTACCGTTGAGATACACTTCGTCGGCATCATCGATCGGACCAAGATTAAACTGTATGTAATCTGCAAAATTCTTTCCTTTGACAAGCGAACTCGGAATTGTAAGATGGATGCGGTACCAGCCATAATCAACGCCATTGACCTTCTGGTCGCTCCACGGACGCGTGATATCGATCATACGCATTCCCGACTCGTTGTACTCGGGTTTAGCCTTGGCCATATCGTCGCCCTCACTGAAAAGAGCGCTTCTGGTCGTTGTGTTCTGAGCTGAGGCCATCAGCATGGCGCCAAGCCCGGCGCAAAGAAATATCTGTCTGTTTATCATCATTTATAGTTTAAGCATATATGTTGTAAAGCCTGAAAGCACCAATTATTATGCCAATCATTTTTTCGTCCATTGGTTTATCATCCTGCATGTGAGTCGAATATCTCTCAGGCCTTACAACATATTAATTTAAAGATTATTGATTTTCAGTCAAGTGTAGTGCCATAGAATGTCAGTTCCGCACAGTTCCAGTAGTTGGTGTTGTTCTCGGTCAGACTTCCTACACGCGACTTGAGCACCGAGAAACGCATTTTTGTAAACTTCTCAGGAGCGACATAGTTGCCGAAATGACCGAGTACGTTGGCCGCATTCAGAGTCTGCACCATGTCATATTCGTGCCCGAACTCAACCCAGTCGCCCTTATCGTCACTCCAATAGAACAGAGCCACTTCGTCGGCCGGACCATTGTAGTAACTGCGCACAAGAAAGTCAAACGCAAACACCTGTATCGGAGCGTCAAGCTCCACATCTACGTAGCTTCCGTAAACCGGATCATGCTTCGCATATGACGAACTGTAGCCCGAATGATAGTGGGTGCCTGTATTTCCGTCAAACAGTCCCTCTACTCCGAGACCATCGCCCGCATGCGGATCGCTACCGACAGCCTTGTTATAGTCGACTCTGATCTTGGGAGGACACAGCGTATATCCGTAGAGAGCGCTTTGATCCGGCTCTACTTCGATATTCATCGAGCAGTTACGCAACACGACAGGCAATGCATAGGTCTCCGTGTAACTCAGTTTACTCAGATCGACCGATATATTGGCCATGATCTTGTTGACACCGGGAGTGAACGCATAAGTCGGCCCTGTATAACCGCTGTACATATCTTCCGGCATCATCTTGTAACTGGTGCCGAAAGCCTCGTTACACTCATCAAGGAGATCCTTATCGATATCAAGATCGACAGTGAAATCCCACTTGCTCAGTGTGGGCAGATCTACCTCGACAGTGATCTCGTCAGTTCCCTCCCTGCTGTAGAATACTTTTGGGAAGTAGTTGGGTTCTTTAAGAGTAAGCGTAGGCTCGAGATAGGTCGGCACCATGAAGAGCATGTTATCCTCACCATTGATAGGCGAGTCTGCCGATTCAAGCATCAGAGGCACAATAGGCACCTGCCCATCCTCAAGATTCTCATTAAACTCCTTCACTTTCTTGACGTCGAGATATGCATTGGTGATGACATATCCTTCTCCGCCCTCGATATTGATGTCCACACTCGAGGTCGAGCCACCTTCGGTAAACGAGAGCACATCGCCAGGCATCATTGTATAGAATACCAGGGCACTTTCCTCGCGGTAGGCTTCAAATTCGGCAACAGTCATAGCGCGCAATGTCGCCTTGGATGTGCGTGACGGATCCCAGCCTCCTTTCTGTATGGTTACTGGTATTGCCGTCTGGTCATCTGTCGAGTAGACAGTGACATTCTGGCGCCCTGCGTCCTTTATGCGTATGACTTTGGCATATTCCTCCGGATAACGGTCACTGTAGTCAGGATCACAGCCGGCGAAGCCAAGACCTGTTCCAAGCACAATGACACCGGCAAGGATGGTTTGTATATTTCTTTTCATATTATCTTTCTCCTTGGATTCTATCGGTTATTTAATATCCCGGCGACTGTACGAGCTGAGGATTCTTGTAAAGCTCGTCACGCTTGATCGGGTAGAGATACTGACGGTTACCGAATGTGTATTCATAAGGTACCACGATAGGAGTATTGAACTCCTCGAAACTCGGATCCATCTTGGATATCGCGTCAAGCGTGTATCGCTTTTGGAATCCGAAATATTCGTCACCCATCATCCAGCGGCGCACATCGTAGAAACGATGGTTACCTTCATACCAGAATTCAATAAATCTCTCGTTGCGTATATACATTCCGAGTTTCTCATTGACATCTCCCGACATGCGGCCGCTTGTGAGCATCCCGGTAGTGAGAGGTTTGGCACCCGCACGCTCACGCACCACGTTGAGATTCTCAAGTGCCTTGGCCTGATCTCCCTGGTTCCAGTAGATCTCGGCAAGATTAAGATACACCTCAGCAAGACGCATAAATGCGATAGGCGCATTGTTTCTCGTATAGCGGCCACCAGAAGCCGACACATACATAGTTGGGTTGAGATGCTTCTGCGATACAAAACCACTCTGGCAGTTGTCACGGTTGAATCTGCCGGGATTGTATCCGTGGCGGTTTGAATTACGCAGTTCGAGCTTCACAGGATAAAGATTGTCGTAGGTCATCGTACCGAAATCGCCACCGTCAAAACCGAGCCATGCATAGAATCTTGGCTCACGGTTTGTGCACAATTTGATCACATCCTCTCGACCCTCTATGCCCGCGCTCTGATACCACTGGCCCTTCACCTTGAAGTCACCGCCGTTGTCATAGAAATTCGGATCATCTTCAGGCATATATCCGTCCTTGGTCAGGAACCATGCCATTGTATTGAGTGTCGGACCGATACCCGAATATCCTGTCACGGTCGAGTTGTTGGTCGTGGTGAAAAGATTGTGCGGAAATACAGCGTTGGTATTGTCAAACGCTACATTCAGCGGGAAAAGCGTCTCGTGATTATTGTCGTCGACCGAAGTCGTGGTAGTGACAGCACGCATACGTATTATCGCGTTCTGATAAGCTTCCTCCTCTTCATCAGTCAGACCATCCACCGGTATCCATTGGTCGACAAGACGCTGACGGCTACGGTAGTCATCATCCTTGTAAAGTGAATATCCGTTGGCGAGCGCCATGCTGAGAAGTTCCTCGTTAGCCTGACGCGCACGCTCCCACTTCGATGGATCATAACTTTTGCTCACAAGTTCCTTTCCATAGCCTGGGGTCTCGAATTTCTCGTTTTGCCAGGTCGGATAAGGAAAACTTCCGTTGAACAGAGGCGATGCCGCATAAAGATACATGCGTGCCTTGACAGCCTGGCACATGATCTTGGTGGCACGGCCGGTCTCGGCCGTTGTGCGAACATAGGGAAGCCCCTCGGCAGCCTCGTCAAGTTGTCCGGCAATCCAATCTACACAATAGTCATAATGATAGCGTCCGCTAAACGCAGATTTGTCGGTATTCATGTCGATCAGACTCTCAGTGATGGCAATCGGACCGTAACGCACAAGAAGAGTGAAATGATAAAATGCCATGAGGAACTTTACCTCACTACGCCATAGAGCATATGTCTCCTCATCGGCCACACCGTTGGGGA
>JAIDKP010000148.1 GCA_029051445.1 Muribaculaceae bacterium
CAGGCGCTCGAACAGATCAACTGACCGGCAATGAGATACGCGATTGTAGGCACCGGAGCAATAGGCGGATATTACGGAGGGATGCTATCCCGCGCAGGTCACGACGTGTCATTTCTGCTTAGATCGGACTATGAATACGTCAGAGTCCACGGCCTTCATATAAAATCATGCAACGGCGATTTCACGTTGCCACGCGTCAAAGCATTCAGATCTACCGCCGACATAGGCCCTGTCGATGTCGTGCTCGTGTGTATAAAAACAACCGGCAATCACCAGTTGGCCACACTGCTGCCGCCGCTGCTACACAAAGACACTCTGATCCTGCTAATACAGAACGGCATCGGACCGGAGCCCGATCTGCAGGCCATATTTCCATCGGCCAACATTGCCGCCGGACTTGCTTTCATCTGTTCGGCTCATGAGAGTGCAGGAGTGATAAACCATCAGGCCTACGGCCACATAAATATCGGAAACTACTCGTGCACCGACAGCACACTCATCAGCAATGTCATTGACAACATGTGCGATGCAGGCATCAAAGCCGTCTCAGTAGACTACAAAGAGGCACGATGGAAAAAAACGGTGTGGAACATGCCGTTCAACGGCATGACTGTCGCTCTCGACACCACTACCGACCGGCTGCTTGCATGCCGGTCGACACGCTGTCTTATACGCGAGATGATGCTTGAAGTAGTGGGTGCAGCACGTGCGCTCGGCATTGACAGCCTCGATGAAACATTCGCCGACAAAATGATCGCCGACACTATCGCGATGCCGCCCTATCTACCTTCGATGAAGCTCGATTTCGATAATCGCCGGCCAATGGAAATCGACTACCTCTATACACGTCCGATAGCCGAGGCACGCAAAGCAGGTTTCGATATGCCCCGGCTTGCCATGCTTGAAGCTCAATTGCGTTTCCTTCAGTCACAGCACACATGATGATGCATATTGCACCGCTCACAACTCCGATCGGCATATTGTATATCGGGACAACCGACAAGGCTGTCGTGCTGTGCGACTGGGCATCACGCCGCAACAACCGACAGTTTATACAGCGCGTATCAGCACGTCTCGGCCTGAAAACGACAGAAGGAGAGACACCGCTGACCGACCTCGTCAAGTCGCAACTGCACGAGTACTTCAGTGGTTCCAGGCAAACATTTGATTTACCGCTGCATTTCTCGGGCACACCTTTTCAGGAGTCGGTGTGGCACGCCATCGCCATGATTCCATATGGCACAACTGTGAGCTACAGCGATATATCGCGCCGCATTGGCCGCCCCGGGGCAGTCAGGGCCGTTGCCAACGCGATCGGAGCCAACCGTCTGAGCGTCATCCTGCCCTGTCACCGCGTCACCGCTGTAAGTTCACTCGGCGGATATGCCGGCGGCACCAGTGTAAAAAGAGCGTTGCTTGATCTTGAGATATAAATGGCATCACCCCTGATAACACGGGCAATGCCATTCCTTATGAAAAACAAAGATAATAGATATCCGGGGTTATCTCCTGCGGCCGAAAAGGCTTCGTAGCACAGAGAAAACCGTTGTACCGATCGTGACCGTGCGGAGCAGAATTGCAGGATTGTTGAACAGAAACGATCCGAACTTTCCGGTCGATGACTCCCCCATTCCTTCAAGTTTCTGCGCTACCGTCTCTTTTGCAATCTCCAGCTTGACCGCATTTACCGCACGTTTTATATGGAGTTCATGCCCGGTATAGCCCTTCCAGCTTGTCGATTCATTCATTTGCGTCAGTTTTAGTTATTGTTGTACCTGCTGTCGACGAACCGGCATCAGGGGAATCAAGCATAAGACTCGTTACCATGCGGGTTATAGGATCATCAACAAGAGTCCTGCGGAAAAGAACTATGAGTGTTATCAACAAAGCATATATCAGAGCTACGACAAGCGAGGCATATATAAGCCCTACAAATTGGCTCAGATACAATGCAAGAGCAACCGACAGAAACAGCATAGCACCAAGCCCGAGCATTGCTCCGACAAAGAGAATTGCTGTAGCCGCCAACGCATGACTCAGCTTCTCGGCCACCGACAGTTTGGCATCGGCGACATACAGTTTGAAGAGATTTCTGAGACTCTCAAACAGAGATACATTATTTGTTGAAACGCTCATAATGTGATGACTTAGTAGATTGTATCCGGTCACGATCCGGACTACGGCTGTTTATGCCGGCACTCAGCTGTTTTTTATCTCCGCAGCAAGCTCGGCGGCAATTTCATCGACATTGGACGCAGTAGACTCAAATGCCACACCATATTTTTTCAAGACACTCTTGACGCGCGAACGCATCTGCTCGCCTTTCTCGGGAGCAAGAAGCAGGGCAAACGCGGCACCGACACATGCCCCTCCGACAAATGTTACAATCTTACCCATAATAATTCGTTTCAATTAGAAATACCACTTCAATTCAAGCCTGTTCACTTTATCTGCTTTGCGATCTCATCCACAAGCTCGTCAAGATCATGGTTTTTCGGCATGATCCCTTTGCTTTTAAGAAACTGCTTGATATCATCTCGCAGAGATTCGCCTTTTTTAGGAGCGAAAAGCAATGCGACAGCGGCTCCGGCAACCATGCCTCCAAGCGCAGCTATGACTGCGGTAATTACGACTTCCTGTTGTTTCATGACAATAGAGTTTTTGTGTGTTATCATTTACTCTATGATAACAAACCATACTGCCAAAATGTTTTAACGGAAGCCGCCTGTATCCACTGCAATCAAAGCGCCAGCCGCTTCGGTTCAAGATTCAGAGCGGAAACCTCAACTGCAGCTTTTCCGCCTCTTGCGTCCGCCTTGTTCCATGACACTTCGACAGAGCGCGTCTCACCGGGCATCATGTGGAAATAATTGTCGGAATAATCTACCGGCAGGATCTGGTCTCCGTCGCTACCCTTGAGATTAAGTCTGACGAGAGGCACAACTGTCGTGCCATTATTTGTCAGAGTCACAACGCGACCTGTGGGCGAGAGATCCTCAACCAAAACGTTTATGTCGGCTGCCGGCAGAGTTGTCAAAGTTTTCAGACCGTCATCGCCAGCTCCCCATGCATACACGTTCTCGCTCACAAGCTTGTCACCGTCCTTTAGCGTCAGACACAGAAACAACGGCTCGGTCATACCCGAAGGTGCATTGATTTCAAACACATCTTTTGTCGTATCGGTCTCGGTAGCCACTGTTGCGGCCTTCCGATCGACCTCATTGCCCTTGATTCCGAGCACACGTGCCTCAACCTCAAGATTATCATATCGGCCTGATGCAATATTCACAACCTGCACACAACCCGTTATCGGATTCCATTGCACATGCAGCGGTTCACATGCTTTCTTACTGCCGAAAAACGCCGCCGTGGGCTCAAAGTAATAGTCATAGGTATCCCACGTGAGACTCGGCCAGCATGAGTGGCTCATCCATATCACAAGCCCCATGCGCTCGGTCTGCGACGATTCAAACATGGCACGATAGGCATCATAATTCTCCCACTGCGCCATCTTGCCGAACATCACAGGGTCATCGGGCATTCCGATCTTGCTTTCGAGAATTCTGTTGAACGAGGCACCACGCTGTGCCCCCTTCTGAGTGTAGTCGTGCTGCCCCCACAGATTGTCCTGCGGCCATGGGATTTCCTCTCCGAACGTACGCTTCAGTCCCTCGGGTGTCATCACATTTGGCAAGCCACGCTCACTGTGGAATTTACCTGTCTGTATGGCAAAATATACCGAATCAGGTTCCGCTCCATAGGGGCCATGACCTGTCAGACCGTAGTCAGCAGAATTCGGTATATACAGC
>JAIDKP010000149.1 GCA_029051445.1 Muribaculaceae bacterium
TTCTACTCACCGATACCGTCGGGTTTATACGCAAACTTCCCACACATCTTGTCGACTCGTTCAAGTCGACACTCGATGAGGTGCGCGAAGCCGATATACTTGTGCACGTGGTCGATATAAGCCATCCGGGATTTGAGGAGCAGATCGCTGTGGTTGATAAAACATTGCGTGATATCTGCGGTGATGCGGCTGAGAAGCCTGTGATCATGGTTTTCAATAAGATCGATGCATTCACATACACACCGAAGGATCAGGATGATCTCTCGCCCGAGAAGAGAGAGAATATATCTCTCGACCGTCTCAGGGAGACGTGGATGAACAAGCTTGCTCCGGGTAGCTGTGTGTTTATATCGGCGAAGAAGGGGCTGAACATCGAAGAGCTGAAAAAGTTGTTGTATGAGATTTCCAAAGAGATTCATCTAGCACTCTTCCCATATAATGATGTCCTCAATCAGAACAACGACGATCTCACCTTGGGCGACACAGCGGCTCTAGATACCGGGATAAAGAAAAACGATGATGAGTGACAAGCCGATGGAGTGGCCCCGCCTGATATGTGACAAACGTCTGGGGCTGGAAAATTACCATGATCCGCGCAGCTGTGGCACACGTAGTGATTTTCAGCGTGATCACGACCGTCTGGTCTTTTCTTCTCCGTTCCGCCGCTTGCAGAATAAGACTCAGGTTTTTCCTTTGCCGGGCAGTATATTTGTCCACAACCGCCTGACACATAGCCTTGAGGTTTCGTGTGTAGGGCGCTCGCTGGCCAACGAGGTCATGCGGCAGCTGCGTCATAAGTATCGCGACGAGTTATGGGTCGAGTGTCTCGATTTTGCAGGCGAGATCGTCGGTGCGGCTTGTCTTGCACATGATCTCGGCAATCCGCCGTTCGGACATTCGGGCGAGACAGCCATCTCTACATATTTCAGCGAAGGGGAGGGGAGACACCTGCAGCAACGGCTGTCGCCACGCGAGTGGGCTGACCTGACGCGTTTTGAAGGCAATGCCAACGCATTCCGCCTGCTCACCCATCAGTTCCGCGGTCGACGCAAGGGAGGCTTTGCAATGACTTACTCGACGCTTGCCTCGATTGTAAAATATCCTCATGAGTCATCGGTGGCAGGCCAGCGTGGGAAATTCGGGTTCTTTACGTCGGAGATCGACGATTTCGTCAGAATCGCCGATGAGCTCGGGTTGAAACGTCAGAGTTGTCCGGGTGAGCCGCTGGTATATTCCCGTCACCCGCTGGTGTATATAGTCGAGGCTGCCGACGATATATGCTATGAGGTGATGGATATCGAGGATGCGCATAAGCTCAAGATTCTTTCGACAGAGACTGTAATTGAGCATCTCAGCGCTTTCTTTCCGCCCGAGCGGCTCAGACGCATGAATGAAGTCATGGACAGCGTAGAGGATACCAATGAGAAGATCGCCTACCTTCGCTCATGTGTAATTGGGCGTCTGGTTGAATGCTGTGCCGACAGTTTTGTGAGACATGAAGAGGAAATCCTCTCCGGCACATTCAGCTCGACCCTTATCCGCAGTTTGCCCGAACGGGAGAAACTTGCCTATGACAGTTGTGCCTCACTGTCCTACAGCAGGATCTACGATGCCCCCGAAGTGGTCGATGTGGAGCTTGCCGGACACCGCATCATCACCTCGCTGATGCAGCATCTCATCAATGCGGTCATCAACCCGGAACTAAGCTATTCGAAATTGCTGTTGTCTAAATTTCCAGGGCAGTACGATGCCCAGGCTCCGACGCTTTTCGGACGCATACAGGCTGTGCTCGACCATATTTCAGGCATGACCGATGTCTATGCTCTTGATCTTTACCGCAAGTTGCAAGGACAGTCGCTACCAGCTGTTTGACCTTCAATGCAATGACCAATCGAAACTTTCTTGATAAAATGGCCGGACGCCGTAGAAGACGTAATCGTGTACGTCGTGCCGCTCTTGCCGTATGCCTGCTGATATTGTCAGTGGCATTTTTGCTGCCTGATGATGCCGGTATGACGGCGCGTCGCGTTGAGAATGGGGCAGACGTGGCAGCGGCCATGATGACAAACGACTGGAACGACTATGCCGCAGCAGAGACTAATGCCGATCTTGACCTGATAATGATTGACTATTCAGGATTTAAGGTCTCTTTCAATCCTGTAGCCCATATTCCCAACTGGGTTGCATGGACGATTACGGCCGACAGGCTTAGTCATCCAGTGGTGTCGCGCAGTCAGGGCTCATTTTCGACCGACCGCAATGTCGCCGGATGTGCGACAGCTGCCGACTATCGACGTTCGGGATACGATCGCGGACATATGGCTCCTGCCGCCGACATGAAATGGGACAGTCAGGCAATGAAGGACTGCTTCATGTTTACAAATATCGCACCGCAGGCTACGTCGCTCAACACCGGCGCGTGGAACAAACTCGAGCAGGCATGCCGTAACATCGCATCGGTCGACAGTCTTGGAAAGGCAGTGGTGATATGCGGCCCGGTAATGACGCAGGGATACAGAACAACGATAGGCGACTCACAGGTTGTAGTGCCTCCGGCATTCTTCAAAGTCGTACTCTATCGGCGTGCCGACGGTAATCCTGCCACGATAGGGTTTATCATGAACAACGGCAAGGTCGATGGCGGTATGCAGAGTTGTGCCATGACGGTCGATAGGGTAGAGGAAATCACTGGCCACGACTTTTTCACGACATTGCCCGACTCCATTGAGCGGGCGATAGAATCAACTTTTGACTTCTATAATTTTTCGACCGGACGATGATTGGATTAAACAACACCGATACAATATGCGCCGTTTCGACCCCTCCTGGAGTAGGTGGTATCGCGATAATCAGAGTCAGCGGGCCACAGGCGTTTGAGGCCGTACAGCGGCTGTGGCGTGGGCGTGATATAGCCGCTGCACGTCATGCGTCGGCATTGGTGGGAGAGGTGCTCGACGGTGACAGTGTGCTTGATCAGGCTGTTGTGACAGTATTTCGTGCCCCGCACTCCTATACTACACAGGATACAGTGGAGATC
>JAIDKP010000015.1 GCA_029051445.1 Muribaculaceae bacterium
GAGCACTTCCTTGGTAAGGAAGAGGTCGCGGGTTCAAATCCCGCCATCGGCTCAACCTTCACGGAATCATAAATAGCGTGCCGTCCGCAATCTACAAAGCATCGGTCGGAAACATCTCTGAAGCCCCGACAGTGCTGTGCCCTGCCGAGGCATTGCGTTGAGAATAAAACGCCGCCAAAGCAAGTCTCTCCATCGCGACAGCAACGCGAAATAAAACAACAAGACTCCGGAAGACTATCTCATCCGAGTATTAAAATCTGAAATAGCAAAACTATGGCTAAAGAGAAATTCGAAAGAACCAAACCCCACGTAAACATCGGTACTATCGGTCACGTGGACCATGGTAAGACCACTCTTACCGCTGCAATCACAACTGTGCTTGCTAAAGCTGGACTCTCTGAGGTAAAATCGTTCGACCAGATCGACAACGCCCCCGAGGAGAAAGAGCGTGGTATCACAATTAACACCGCACACGTTGAGTACGAGACTGCAAACCGTCACTACGCTCACGTTGACTGCCCGGGACACGCCGACTATGTGAAGAACATGGTTACCGGTGCTGCTCAGATGGACGGTGCTATCATCGTGGTTGCTGCTACCGACGGTCCCATGCCCCAGACACGCGAGCACATCCTTCTCGCTCGTCAGGTGAACGTACCTCGTATCGTAGTATTCCTCAACAAGTGCGACATGGTCGACGACGAGGAGATGCTCGAGCTCGTTGAAATGGAAATGCGCGAACTTCTCTCTGCCTATGAATATGACGGAGACGAGACTCCCATCATCCGCGGTTCTGCACTCGGCGCCCTCAACGGCGAGCCCGAATGGGAAGCTAAGGTTATGGAGCTCATGGAGAGCGTTGACAACTGGATCCCCCTGCCTCCCCGCGACATCGACAAACCCTTCCTTATGCCTGTCGAGGACGTATTCTCGATCACCGGTCGTGGTACTGTTGCAACAGGTCGTATCGAGACTGGTATCGTGAAGGTTGGCGATGAGGTTCAGATCATGGGTCTTGGCGCTGACATGAAGTCGACCGTTACAGGTGTCGAGATGTTCCGTAAGCTCCTCGATCAGGGTGAGGCTGGTGACAACGTAGGTCTCCTCCTCCGTGGTATCGACAAGAAGGACATCAAGCGCGGTATGGTTATCTGCCACCCGGGCGTTGTGAAACCCCACAGCGAGTTCAAGGCATCTGTCTACATCCTCAAGAAAGAGGAAGGTGGCCGTCACACTCCGTTCCACAACCACTACCGTCCCCAGTTCTACATCCGCACACTTGACGTTACCGGTGAGATCACTCTCCCCGAGGGCATCGAGATGGTTATGCCTGGTGACCACGTAGAGATCATCGTGAAGCTCATCAACCCCGTTGCTTGCGACAAGGGTCTCCGCTTCGCAATCCGTGAAGGTGGCCGCACCGTAGGTTCGGGTCAGATCACCGACATCATCGACTAAAAAAAGTCAATGATCCTGCCTGCCTCAACAAAAAGGCAAAGCAGATCAAAATAAAAAAGTCTGCCGGAGTCACACCGGCTCCGGCAGACTGACATACGGGAATAGCTCAGTCGGTAGAGCACTGGTCTCCAAAACCAGGTGTCGGGAGTTCGAGCCTCTCTTCCCGTGCTTGAAGAAACAGAAATGAAAAAATTGAGATTACTTACGAATATAGAGGAATCCTATGCCGAACTTCGGTATAAGACATCCTGGCCCACCGGCAAGCAACTCATCAAGTCAGCTATCATTGTGCTTGTTGCTTCCATAATCATAGCACTGATTATCTTCTTGATGGACCGAGTTGTAGATTCTCTCATGCACCTCATCTACAGCTTTGGCCGATAATTTTTCTCATCAAATCCACTCAAATCTCAACTTTTAAAAGATGGCTACAGGAAACAAAGCTTGGTATGTGCTCCGCGCAATATCCGGTAAAGAAGCCAAGGTGAAGGAAGTTTTGGATGCTGCTATCAAAAACACCGATCTTGGCAAATACGTATTCCAGGTACTCATCCCCACCGAGAAAGTGGTAGCTGTGAGAAACGGCAAAAAAGTTACTAAAGAGAGAAACCTTTACTCTGGCTACGTCTTTGTAGAGGCCGATCTCTGCGGCGAGGTCATGCATGAGTTGCGCAATACTACAAACGTCATCGACTTCCTTAAAGGAAGAGAAAAAGACGCAAGGCCCGAGACTCTTCGCGAGGCCGATGTAATGCGCATGCTTGGTGTAGCCGACGACATCAATGAGCAGGCCGAGGAGGGAGTCAACGACTACCTCGTTGGTGAGACACTCAAAGTCATCTCCGGACCCTTCAGCGGGTTCAACGGTGAAGTTGTCGAAGTCTATCCCGAGAAAAAGAAACTCAAAGTCATGGTCAAGATCTTCGGAAGAGGATCATCGCTTGAGTTGGACAATTCGCAAGTAGAAAGAGAATGATATGACACGTTGATGCGAGAGACTGTTACGGGTCTCTTTCATTGCTTTTCACTTTCTCACATTCTCAATAATAATAGGATCTTAAGTTTATTAACCGATTACTGAAATGGCAAAAGAAATTGCTGGACAGATCAAACTGCAGATTAAGGGTGGCGCTGCAAACCCTTCGCCTCCCGTAGGTCCCGCGCTCGGCTCCAAGGGTATCAATATCATGGAGTTTTGCAAGCAATTCAACGCCCGTACCCAGGACAAAGCAGGAAAGGTTCTTCCGGTTGTAATCACATATTACACCGACAAGAGCTTTGACTTCGTAGTCAAGACTCCTCCTGTAGCTGTACAGCTGCTCGAGACTGCGAAGATTAAGAGCGGGTCTGCTCAGCCTAACCGCAAAAAGGTTGCTGAGATTACCTGGGATCAGGTGAAAGCAATTGCTGAAGACAAAATGCCCGACCTTAACTGCTTTACCGTTGACTCCGCTATGCGACTTGTCGCCGGTACAGCTCGTAGTATGGGTATAACCGTTAAAGGGGACTTCCCCCAGCTTTAAACCCTAAGCTTCAAACAAAATCATGGCAAAACTGACAAAAAAGCAAAAGCTTGCCCTCGAGAAGATTGAAGCCGGGAAGGCTTACAGCCTCGCAGAAGCTTCAGCCAAAGTTAAGGAAGTCAACTACGCCAAATTTGACGCTTCTGTCGACATCGACGTGCGTCTCGGCGTTGACCCGCGCAAAGCAAACCAGATGGTGCGCGGAGTCGTGACCCTTCCTCACGGAACTGGCAAACAGGTGAGAGTTCTCGTACTTTGCAACCCCGACGCAGAAGCAGCTGCAAAAGCAGCTGGTGCTGACCATGTCGGTCTTGACGAATACATTGAGAAGATCAAAGGTGGATGGACCGATATCGATGTGATCATCACACAGCCCGCAATCATGGGTAAGATCGGTGCACTCGGCCGTATCCTCGGTCCCCGCGGACTTATGCCGAACCCCAAAAGCGGAACAGTTACAATGGATGTAGCGAAAGCCGTAGAGGAGGTAAAGAAGGGTAAGATCGACTTCAAGGTTGACAAAAACGGAATCGTACACACATCGATCGGCAAGGTATCATTTACCGCCGAGCAGGTGCGCGACAATGCACGTGAATTCGTCAACACTCTCATCAAGCTGAAACCGGCTACCGCAAAAGGCACATATGTCAAGAGCATATACATCTCATCGACTATGAGCCCCGGTATAAAGGTTGACACCAAGACAATCGACGACTGAACCTGGGATCCACCCAACAATCTTTGTAGACAATGAAAAAAGAAGACAAGACCTTGATCATTGACCGGATTGCCGAGGAGCTGGGTAAATACAGCTGCTTCTATCTGGTGGAAACCACCGGCCTCAACGCCGAAGAGACATCAGCTCTCCGCCGCGAGTGCTTCAAGGACGGCATCAAGCTCATGGTGGTCAAGAACACTCTTCTCCACAAAGCACTTGAGAAATCGGGTCTTCCCTGCTCCGATATCTACACCGCCCTTCACGGATCGACTTCGCTGATGCTTGCCAATGTAGGCAACGCTCCCGCGAAGCTCCTCAAGCGAGTGCAGAAAAAGGACAACCCGCTGCCCGCACTCAAGGCCGCTTACGTTGAAGAGACAGTCTACCTCGGAGCCGACCAGCTCGCTACTCTTTCCTCTATCAAGAGCAAGAACGAGCTCATCGCCGACGTTGTGGCACTTCTCCAGTCGCCCGCCAAGAACGTTATTTCCGCTCTCGGCTCAGGTGCTGGCAAGATCCACGGCATACTCGAGACTCTTTCCAAGAAAGAAGACTGATCTTAGATCATCCAATCGAAACTCAGCAAGGGCGAGCTGATAAAACAATCGCCCGTTCTATTCAAAACTATTTCTGAAACAACACAAAAAACCATACAACAATGGCAGATCTCAAAGCATTTGCAGAGCAACTCGTAAACCTCACTGTTAAGGAAGTTAACGAACTCGCCCAGATCCTCAAGGACGAATACGGCATCGAACCCGCAGCTGCTGCTGTAGCTGTTGCAGCCGGTCCCGCAGCTGGTGCTGCCGCTGAAGAGGAGAAGACATCTTTCGACGTAGTCCTCAAGAGCGCAGGTAGCGCTAAGCTCGCTATTGTGAAGCTCGTGAAGGAACTCACCGGTCTCGGCCTTAAGGAAGCTAAAGAACTCGTTGACGGAGCTCCCAGCACCGTTAAGGAAGGCATGGCTAAGGCTGACGCTGAAGGCCTCAAGAAGCAGCTCGAAGAGGCTGGCGCCGAGGTTGAGCTCAAATAAAAACAGCCTGTTCTTCAGGCTCGTAGGTTAAGAACCCTCTCATCAGAGGGTTTCTTAACCTTTTTGTGTTAATACTTTTGTTCCCTCACTTTTTCGGGTTTAAAAGAAACAAAAACCCATTCAGGGAACACCCAATAATACCCTCCCTGGTAATATAAACCACTGAACCAAGCATTGTAGATGTCAGACGCAATCGTAAAACCGCGCATAAACTTCACCACGGTTAAGAATCCGCTGCCCTACCCCGACTTTCTTGAAGTCCAGCTTAAGTCTTTCCGCGACTTCCTTCAGCTCGACACCCCACCTGAAAAAAGAAAAAACGAGGGCTTGTTCAAGGTGTTTGCCGAAAACTTCCCGATAGCAGACACCCGAAACAACTTTGTGCTGGAATTTCTCGACTACTATATCGAGCCGCCGCGATACACCATTGAGGAATGCCTCACAAGAGGACTGACCTACAGCGTTCCACTGAAAGCCAAGCTCAAACTGTATTGCACCGATCCCGACCACGAGGACTTTGACACTGTGATACAGGACGTGTATCTTGGACAGATACCCTACATGACACAAAACGGCACATTCGTCATTAACGGTGCCGAACGTGTTGTCGTCTCACAGCTTCACCGTTCACCCGGCGTCTTCTTCGGACAGAGCACACACGCCAACGGTACAAAGCTGTACTCGGCACGCATTATCCCGTTCCGTGGAAGCTGGATCGAGTTCGCGACCGACATCAACAACGTCATGTACGCCTACATCGACCGAAAAAAGAAATTGCCCGTAACAACACTTCTGAGGGCAATCGGTCTTGAGCGCGACAAAAACATCATCGACATTTTTGGACTTGCCGAAGAAGTCAAAGTCAGCGAAAAAAATCTCCGCAAAATCATCGGACGCAAACTCGCTGCATCTGTCGACCACAAATACAACGAAGACTTCTCCGATACCGACACGGGAGAAGTTGTTTCTGTCGAGCGTATCGACACCATCTTTGAGAGAGGAACAGAGATCACCGAAGACATAATTCCGCAGATCATCGAGTCGGGAGAAGAGAGCATTCTCATCAACAAAGAAGAGGAAGAAGAGGGTGGACTCGACTACTCGATCATCTTCAACACTCTCTCTAAAGACCCGACCAAATCCGAGAAAGAAGCCGTACAGCACATCTACCGTCAGCTGCGAAGCGCCGAAGCACCCGACGACGCAAGCGCACGCGAGGTGATCAACAACCTCTTCTTCTCAGAAAAACGATATGACCTCGGAGAAGTAGGCCGCTACCGCCTCAACAAAAAGCTCGGACTCGGCATATCAATGGACATCAAGGTCCTCACAAAGGAAGACATCATCGAGATCATCAAATATCTGATCGAGATGATCAACTCCAAGACCGATGTCGACGACATTGACCACCTCAGCAACCGTCGCGTGCGAACCGTAGGCGAGCAGCTCTACAACCAGTTCAACATCGGCCTCGCGCGCATGTCACGCACAATACGCGAGCGCATGAATGTACGCGACAACGAGGTGTTCACCCCGATTGATCTCATCAATGCCAAGACAATCTCGTCGGTCATCAACACGTTCTTCGGCACCAACGCGCTGTCGCAGTTCATGGACCAGACCAACCCCCTGGCCGAGATCACACACAAACGACGCATGTCGGCGCTCGGTCCCGGCGGTCTCACACGTGAGCGTGCAGGCTTCGAGGTGCGCGACGTACACTACACACACTACGGACGTCTTTGCCCGATCGAGACCCCTGAAGGTCCGAACATCGGTCTTATATCGTCGCTTTGCGTCTATGCAAAGATCAACGACCTCGGATTCATCGAGACACCCTACCGCAAGGTAACCGATGCATCCGTCAACCTCAATAACGACGAGATCGTCTATCTCACCGCCGAAATCGAGTCAGGCAAGACAATCGCACAGGGCAATGCCCCGCTTAACGATGACGGCACATTCGTGCGCGACCGCGTCAAAGCCCGCCTCGATGCCGACTTCCCGATCGTGGCTCCCGGCGAGGTAGAGCTCATGGACGTTTCGCCCACACAGATCGCATCCATCGCCGCATCGCTCATCCCCTTCCTTGAGCACGACGACGCAAACCGCGCGCTCATGGGATCAAACATGATGCGTCAGGCAGTGCCTCTGATGCGCTCCGAGGCTCCTATCGTCGGAACAGGCATCGAAGGTCAGCTCATACGCGACTCACGCACACAAGTGACCGCCGAAGGCCCGGGCCTGATAGAGTATGTCGATGCCGAGCGCATTCTCATACGCTATGACCGCACCGAGGACGAGGAGTTTGCGGCATTCGACGATGCTGTAAAAGAATACCGTCTCCCAAAATTCCGCAAGACCAACCAGTCGACCACAATCGACCTCCGTCCCATCTGCAAGGCCGGACAGCGCGTCAACGGCGGCGAGATACTCACCGAAGGCTACTCTACCGAAAACGGAGAACTTGCTCTCGGACGCAACCTCAAGGTAGCGTTCATGCCGTGGAAAGGCTACAACTACGAGGATGCAATCGTGCTCAACGAGCGCGTGGTGCGTGAGGACATTCTCACATCTGTCCACGTCGACGAGTACACCCTCGAAGTGCGCGAGACAAAGCGCGGAATGGAGGAACTCACCAACGACATACCCAACGTCAGCGAGGACGCTACAAAAGACCTCGACGAGCGCGGCATTATCCGTGTCGGCGCACATGTGGTTCCGGGCGACATCCTCATCGGCAAAATCACACCGAAAGGTGAGAGCGATCCCACTCCCGAGGAGAAACTCCTCCGCGCCATCTTCGGCGACAAGGCCGGCGACGTGAAAGACGCATCGCTCAAAGCATCTCCCTCGCTCAAAGGTGTGATCATAGGCACAAACCTCTTCTCACGCGCCGCCAAAAACCCGCGCCGCAACCGCAGTGCAGCCGCACAGCTCCCCGTGCTCGACGAGAAATACGAGGAACAGCAGGAAGCACTCAAACAGAAACTTGTGTCGAAACTCATGACACTCGTCTCCGGACGCGTCAGCCAGGGAGTCAAAGACTTCATCGGAAGCGACATAATCCCCAAGGGAGCCAAGTTCACCGCAGGAGCGCTCAAGGAGATCAACTACGACACCGTAAACCTCTCCAAGTGGACCTCCGACCAGCACCGCAACGACCTCATACGCGCCACAATCGTCAACTATCTGCGTAAATCCAAAGAGATCGACGCCGAGCTCCGCCGCAAGAAATTCGACATCTCGATAGGCGACGAGCTCCCCTCGGGCATCATGCAGATGGCCAAAGTCTACGTTGCTAAGAAGCGTAAGATCAGCGTAGGTGACAAAATGGCAGGACGTCACGGAAACAAAGGTATCGTCAGCCGCATCGTACGTCAGGAAGACATGCCGTTCCTTGCCGACGGTACTCCCGTAGATATCGTCCTCAACCCGCTTGGCGTGCCCTCGCGTATGAACCTCGGACAGATCTTCGAGACCGTACTCGGATGGGCCGGACGCGAGCTCGGTGAGAAATTCGCCACTCCGATCTTCGACGGAGCATCGCTCGACGACCTCAACGCATGGACCGACAAAGCAGGTATTCCGCGCTACGGTAAGACCTACCTCTACGACGGAGGCACCGGCGAACGCTTCGACCAGCCCGCGACCGTAGGTGTAATCTACATGCTCAAACTCGGCCACATGGTCGAGGACAAGATGCACGCGCGTTCAATCGGTCCATACTCGCTCATCACCCAGCAGCCCCTCGGCGGTAAGGCACAGTTCGGAGGACAGCGCTTCGGAGAGATGGAGGTATGGGCACTCGAGGCATTCGGTGCAGCACACATCCTGCAGGAGATCCTCACAGTGAAGAGTGACGATGTCACCGGACGTTCAAAAGCCTACGAGGCAATCGTCAAAGGCGAGGCAATGCCACCCGTAGGCATACCTGAGTCACTCAACGTGCTCCTCCACGAGCTGCGCGGACTCGGCCTCAGCGTCACACTCGACTGAGCGAACTTTCTCCCCACAACTTTTCTTTAACACTTCCCGAAAAGAAGACTCAACCACCATATACAACCGATGGCTTTCAAGAAAGAACCAAAGGCAAAAAACAGCTTCTCCAGAATCACGATCGGACTCGCTTCACCTGAAGAGATCCTGAAAAACTCGTCGGGAGAAGTGCTCAAGCCCGAGACCATCAACTACCGCACCTACAAGCCCGAGCGCGACGGACTTTTCTGCGAGCGCATTTTCGGTCCGGTGAAAGACTACGAGTGCCACTGCGGTAAATACAAACGCATCCGCTACAAAGGCATCGTCTGCAACAACTGCGGTGTCGAGGTGACCGAGAAAAAAGTGCGTCGTGAGCGCATGGGACACATCAAGCTCGTTGTGCCCGTAGCCCACATCTGGTACTTCCGCTCGCTCCCCAACAAGATCGGATACCTTCTCGGCATTCCGTCGAAAAAGCTCGACCAGGTCATCTACTACGAGCGCTACATCGTCCTCAACCCGGGCGAAGTCGAAGATGTGAAGAAACTTGACCTCCTCAACGAGGAAGAATACTACAACATCATCGACCATCTCGATCCTGAAAACCGCAACCTCCCCGACGACGATCCCAAGAAATTCGTCGCCAAGATGGGTGCCGAGGCAATATATCAGCTTCTTGCATCGCTCAACCTCGACGAACTCTCCTACGATCTGCGCGACACAGCTGCGCGCGAGGGATCGCAGCAGCGCAAGACCGAGGCTCTCAAGCGTCTTCAGGTTGTAGAATCTTTCCGCGCTTCAGCCGGACGCAACCGTCCGGAGTGGATGATACTCAAGGCAGTGCCTGTCATCCCGCCGGATCTCCGTCCTCTCGTTCCACTCGATGGCGGACGCTTCGCCACCTCCGACCTCAACGACCTGTACCGTCTTGTCATAATACTAAACAACCGACGCAAGCGACTCAAACAGA
>JAIDKP010000150.1 GCA_029051445.1 Muribaculaceae bacterium
CCTCGGCACCCTACAACGTGCCGCTTTTCAACCCGCAGGCAAGAGCCGACAATAGCTACAGCACCACCGCCTCACTGCCATCCTACATCGTCGACAGCAATGGCGACATAGAAATGCCGGTGATAGGAACCGTACACGCTGCCGGACTAACTACCGGCGAACTCGCTGCCGACATACGCTCACGCGTAGCCGAAAACCTCACCGATCCATATGTGCGTGTCGAATTGCTCAGCTTCAGCGTCCATGTACTCGGCGAAGTCACAAAACCGCAAAGCATAAAAGTCGGGAAAGAGCGGTTCTCGATACTCGAGGCATTAGCTGCAGCCGGAGACCTGACACCCTATGGCGACCGGTCGACAGTGCTGCTGATACGACAGGAAGACGGGGTCAACCGATATCATCACCTCAACCTCAACGATGCCGCACTGCTGTCATCACCCTACTTCTATCTGCGACAGAACGATGTGATAGTCGTAGAGCCCAACAACATACGCAAAGCCAACTCGCGGTACAACCAGGACAACTCCTACAAGCTCTCGGTGATCTCAACCATCGTGTCGGCATCGTCGGTTGTAGCGTCACTCGCTATCGCACTTGCAACCAAATGAAGTGATTTAAACACAACCGACAAGCATAAGCGCCATGCAAGACTCAAGCACCGACATAATTTTCCGTAAAGAAATCAGCCGGGTCCTGATACGTTGCCGCAAAGACTACCGCATGATCATCGTCACCACACTGGCGGCATTGGTTTTGGCAGGAGCATACCTGCTGTTGCGCCAGCCGAAATTCACTGCCAACGCATCGGTGATGATCGCCAACGACATGTCGGCAGGAAGCACTGCCATGAGCCTTGTCAGGCAGTTCAGCCTCGGCAACATGCTCGGCGGATCGGGATCGGTCCACGATGAGCTGTCGATGCTGTCGAGCCACACCACACTCATGGGAGCCATCAGAAAACTTGGAGCCAACACGACCTATGTCATAAAAGACGGGATTCTGTCACGCGTCCGCGCCTATCCGGGCACACCGGTCAGACTCGTCTGTCAGCCATCGGTCCCCGACACACTCAGCTCCGCACTTGTATTCAAGCTGTCGGTCACACCCGACGGCATCGCCAAAGTGAAAGCGCGGCGAGGCTTCCGCCGCATCGGCACCGCTTCCGGGACACTCCCTCTCACCCTGGACCTGTG
>JAIDKP010000151.1 GCA_029051445.1 Muribaculaceae bacterium
AGGGTGTGAAGATCAACGACAAGCACTTTGAGGTTATCGTGCGTCAGATGATGCGCAAAGTCAACATCATCGATCCGGGCGACACAAACTTCCTCGAGCAGCAGGTTGTCGACAAGCGCGACTTCATGGAAGAGAACGACCGCATCTGGGGTAAGAAGATCGTTGTCGACGCAGGCGACTCCGAGACAATGCGTCCGGGCATGATCATCACCGCACGCCGCCTCCACGACGAGAACTCGGCACTCAAGCGCCGCGACAAGCAGACCGTGACAGTCCGCGATGCCGTGCCCGCCACATCCGAGCAGATCCTTCAGGGTATCACACGTGCAGCCCTCCAGACATCGAGCTTCATGTCGGCCGCATCGTTCCAGGAGACAACAAAAGTCCTCAACGAAGCTGCCATCAACGGCAAGACCGACACCCTCGAGGGCATGAAGGAGAACGTGATCTGCGGACACCTCATTCCCGCCGGTACAGGCCTGCGCTCCTACGAGCGTATTGTGGTCGGCAGCGTCGACGACATAAACCGTCCGGCCACAGAGGAGACCGACGAGACCCCCGCCAAGAAGGAAGTCGAGACAATACTCGACATAATCCCCGAGGAGATGCTTGTCGATGCCGAAGACGTAGAGGGACTCACCCTCACCGACGGCGAAACCGAGATCTGACAAAAATCCGTATCCGATATCGGATAAACAGCATGAGAGGCTGTGCCGCTTTTTTGCGGCACAGCCTCATCTGTTATACAAAAATACAGCCGCATTATTCACTAAAAACACTATCCGGCCTCACCGGCGACAGAATTATATCAAAAAAATGAAAAAATTTAACTTATTATACGCCAAGTAACACAAAAAAATCTTAGATTTGCACAAAATGTCGCAGTAGGGTCTCTATGTCCCTTCCGCAACAACAAAAACTACCGAAAGAATCAAAATACCCAAACCACACTTATCCATTAACCATTATGACGACAAAGGCCTCCAAGGCGAATACGACTCCCGCGATTATCGCGATGTTCTTCCTGTTCGCAATGATTTCGTTCGTGACAGGTTTCCAGAACCCGTTTGGCGTGATCCTCAAAAACCAGCTCTCGCTTTCCGCACTGCAGTCACAGCTCGGTAACCTCGCCAACTTCATTGCCTACCTGTTCATGGGCATCCCCGCCGGTATGCTTCTGCAGCGCAAAGGCTACAAATTCTCGGCAATAGCATCGCTGCTTGTCGGTATTCTCGGTGTGGCCATCATGTTCATCTCATCATTCCTCCCCGACAGCGCCATCTTCGGTGTTTACCTCACAGGCGCATTCGTTGCCGGTTTCTCGATGTGTATGCTCAACACAGTGGTCAACCCCATGCTCAACACTCTCGGCGGCGGCGGCAACAAGGGCAACCAGCTCATCCAGCTCGGCGGCTCGTGCAACTCGCTTGCAGCTACGATATGCCCCATCCTTGTCGGCTATCTCATGGGCGACATCGCCAACTCGAGCCTCGTTGACGCGCGTCCCGCTCTCTACATTGCAGGCGGCATCTTCATCATCGCTACAATAGTCATCATCTTCACCAACATACCCGAGCCGATCCTTGATGCCATCAAAGAAGAGGAAAAGGAGAAAAAAGAAACAGCCAAGCAGGCAGAACCCACTCTCTCGGGTGCGCTCAAGTTCCGTCACTTCGTTCTCGGCGCAATCGCGATCTTCATCTATGTCGGTGTCGAAGTAGGTATCCCCAACATGGCGAACCTCTACATGACAAATGACCTGAACATCGTTCCCTCAGCAGCAGGCGTACTCGTCGGCATGTACTGGTTCCTCATGCTCATCGGCCGTCTCGTCGGCGGTGCTATCGGCGGAAAAGTATCAAGCAAGGCCATGCTCTCCACAGTAGCTTCGGTCGGCCTCATCTTCCTCCTGCTCGCCATCTTCAGCAACCCGATGAACACAATCGCGATCCCCGCGTTCGACAGCGACTTCAACGCCATGAGCGTCGACGCTCCCATCAACATCCTCTTCCTTGTCCTCTGCGGACTCTGCACATCGGTGATGTGGGGCGGCATCTTCAACCTCGCAGTTGAGGGACTCGGCAAATTCACAGCAGTCGCATCAGGCTTCTTCATGGTGATGGTGTGCGGCGGCGGTATTCTCCCCGTTATCCAGGGCGGTGTTGCCGACGCATGCGGCTATCTCGCCAGCTACTGGGTACTCTTCGCCGGTCTTGCCTACATTCTCTTCTATGCCCTCATCGGCCACAAGAACGTCAACAAAGACCTCACTGCCCAGGCCTGATCACTGCAATAGCCTACGTGCAGAAATAAAAAATGCATATTCCGGCTAAAAATAATTAGTGAGAGTAAACAAAATTTAAATAATAAACGTTACATTTGCGTAGAATTTCGAGGAATAGAAACAACGAAACAAATTAAACAACACGTAATCCTATGAAAAAGAGTGCAATTCTTGCGTTTGCCGCCGCTATGATGCTGGGGCAGAACGTAGTGGCACAGAACAACGTTAAGGAAGTTACCTACGTTGAGGATGCCACTCAGGGATATCTCATTAACAATTTCAGCAGCAACTGGTTTATCACCGGTCAGGCTGGTGTGGCTAACGCTATGACCAAAGACGAATATCGTCCTGGATTCGGCGACCGCTTCGCTCCCGCTGCCGGTATCTATGTAGGCAAGTACTTCACACCGATCATCGGCGTACGCGCTGGCTTCGACTGGTTCCAGACCAAGGGCTACGCTGCAGGTGGTGCAGGCGTTCAGTACGACGTACCCGCTGAAAGCGGCTTCTACGGCGGCTACTACAAGACCAAACTCAACAACCTCGGTGCTGCAGGTGATGTTATCATCAACCTCACAAACTGGTGGTGTGGCTACAACCCCGACCGCGTTTTCAACGCAAGCGTATATGCAGGTCTCGGCGGTTACTTCACAACCGAGAAGCAGTACAAAGGCAACAAGGCTGACGGCTGGCACAACGCACACAATCAGTTCCTCGCTGCCCGCGCAGGTCTTCTCCTTGACTTCAACCTCAGCCGCAACTTCGCTCTCGGTCTCGACCTCCGCGCTGTTGGTGCCGACAAGGGCATGACAATGAGCTCGAACCACGTGAGCGTAAACGGCGAAGTTCTCGTTTCTGCAACCTACAAGTTCAACAAGGCTAACTGGACCGCTCCTATCGTAGCTGTTGTTCCCGAGATCGAGGACTGCGAACCCATCAAGGCTCGTCTGCAGGCTGCCAACGCCCGCATCGAGGACCTCGAGGCTCAGCTCAAGGCTTGCCTCAACCGTCCCGTCGAGAAGGTTGTTGAGACTGCAAAGGCTCCCCTTGCTACTATCTACTTCACCATTGGCAACTCTACACTCAACAGCGTTGACCGCAAGGTCCTCGGTGCTGTTGCTGAGCAGATCAAGGCTTCTGGCAAGAACTACACCCTCACAGGCTGGGCTGATACCTACACCGGTACCGATGCCATCAACGCCCGTCTCCGTGTAAACCGTGCCAAGAACGTTGAGAAAGCCCTCATCAAGAACGGCGTGCCCGCTTCACAGCTCTCGACCAAGAGCGGCGAAGGCAACCTCAATGACCTCGGCATCAAGTATGTTGCTCTCGATCGTTGCGTAACTATCGAAGAGAATAAGTAAATAAAAGACTATTCCTCCTTTAGCTTCCGGGGTATTGTAAAAAACGTGATGTCTTGAACAATGCCGATACGCAAGAGACTACATGAAACATCTGGAAACATAAATGGTCTTTACCGGAAGAATTTAGTAAAGCAATAATCCTGAAACCGATGAAGGAATCAATCCTTCATCGGTTTCTTTCTCTTACAAAAGCATCATGAAAAGCTTTTCGCTCGGAATAAACGGCAAGATTACAAGATATGAACGCCCGGTAGTAATGGGCATACTGAACATAACGCCCGACTCATTCTACAGCGGCTCGAGATGCTGGGACACGTCACGGCTGCAGGAGACAGCACGAAAAATGATTGCCGAAGGAGCCGACATAATCGATATCGGAGGATACTCGACACGCCCGGGGGCCTGTGACGTAGACACCGACGAAGAAATACGACGTGTCGCAACAGGCATAAAAGCTGTAAGAGACATATCACAAGAAATACCGGTATCTGTCGACACATTCCGTGCAGATGTTGCAAATGCGGCCATACTCGATCACGGAGCCGATATAATCAACGACATATCGGGAGGTGATCTCGACAAAAACATGTTTGACACCGTCGCCAGGCTAAAAGTTCCATACATCGTGATGCACACGCGCGGAACTGCGGCCGACATGCAATCATATACCGACTACAGCGCGCAGGGAGGAGTCACAGTCGAAGTGATAAGCCGCCTCGCTGAAAAAATCGATTGCCTGAGCCAGAAAGGCGTTACCGACATAATCGCAGATCCCGGCTTCGGATTCGCCAAAACCGTCAGCCAGAACTTCGAACTGCTGGCCAATCTGCAACTGATCAACGACACTCTGCTGCGCCCGATACTCGTGGGAGTATCAAGAAAATCTATGATCTACAAGACACTCGGAATTACACCCGACGAATCTCTGAACGGCACAACCGCAATCAACACAATGGCACTTGAGCGGGGAGCCGCCATACTGAGGGTACACGATGTCGCAGAGGCACGACAGGCCGCCGACCTCTGGCTTGAGACCAACCGATACAACAAAGATTAGACGCAGGTCAGCTCACCGGTAGTGCTGTCCATTATATATCCTCTCACCGTCACATCATCGCACATAAGCGGATGATGGGAAATCAGATCGACCGTTTCGATCACAGCCTCGGCCGTATCCTCAAATCCACGCAACCAGGAACGCAGATCGATACCGCAATGCTTCATAAGATCGATATGCTCCTCCGATACGCCGCGTTCCTTCATAAGGTGCAGCATTTCATCTGGATCCATACCCTGCACACCGCACCCCGTGTGGCCGACAACCATTATCTCGTTGACACCAAGCTCATACACAGCCACAAGAAGCGAACGCATCGTAGAGTCAAACGGATTTGTTATCGTGCCGCCGGCATTCTTGATAATCTTCACATCACCGTTTTTCAGCCCTAAGGCGGCCGGAAGGAGCGCAACAAGACGCGTGTCCATGCAAGTCACGATAGCGATCTTCTTGTCGGGATACTTGCTCGTGACATAATCCCTGTACTCTTCCCGCTCTACAAATCCGCGGTTAAATTCAAGCAATTCCTGTATCATTATCGCAAAATCTAAATTTCATCTCCTGCCGTAATCTCAGCACCATTCACAAAACCGCTTCCCGGTGCCGACAGAAACACACAAAGACGCGCGATCCCGGCAACAGGCCTCTCCTTTCCTTTGACGACAATACGGTTCAGAGTCATCCGGAAACCGGCAAGACGGCCTACAAGCTCTCCGATATTACCGCCGGAATCCGAAACAACATCGACAATACGTCCGCCAAAAGCATTGGGATACGGAAGATGCTCACGAAGTCCGGCAATGAAATCAGCCAGAGCATCCATAACCGCTCCGCCGTCGTCAGCTGTATTGACGACAATATCTATATCGCGCCAGGCTCCGGCAAGACCTCTCAGTGCGGTGTCACGGCATTCACGATCACGCACATCGCCATGAATAAACCTCGCCCCCGTCGCATAGGAAGTCGACATGCCTGAATCTGTGTCGCCATCAAAAAAAGCCACCTTGCAGCCCAGACGGCAGAATTCGTCAATCACGGCACGTCCGACCTCGCACGCACCGTCGGTCACCAGCACACGGCGGCATGGAAAATCAAGCCACCACACACCCTTGCGTACCGCAGGACGCAAAGAATGCCGCGCAAGCTTTCCGCTGCGCATATCCTCCATCTTCTTTTCAATATAATTGTCCGCCATACTCTATTCAGACTGATGCATAATACAACGGGCGGAAAAGCACACTAAAAAACCGTACGGCCTCCGCCGCCCCACGACGAACGGTCGAGATTGCGGTAACCGATCGCCTCCGAGACATGCTCGGCACCGACTGTCGCAGCACCGTCGAGATCGGCAATCGTGCGCGCCACACGCAATATCCGGTCATAGGCACGAGCCGACATATCGAATTTCATCATAGCGTTGCGCAGGAGCTCAAACCCCGCCTTGTTCGGACGTGCATATTCATTTATGAGTTTCGTTCCCATCTGAGCGTTGCAATGCACATTTGCGTGAGCCTCGAAACGACGCGTCTGCACAAGACGCGCGGCCATGACACGGCCACGTATGCTTGAAGAACTCTCTCCCGGCCTCTCTGCAGCCATGTCGTCAAACTCCACAGGCTGTATCTCCACCTGTATGTCAATACGGTCGAGCAAAGGGCCTGAAATACGTCCGAGATACTTCTTCACCGCACCCGCATCGCACGTACAGGCACGCGTCGGGTGATTATAATAGCCGCACGGACACGGATTCATCGAAGCCACAAGCATGAAACTCGCGGGATAGTCGATAGAATACCTGGCACGCGATATGGAGATATGCCTGTCTTCGAGCGGCTGGCGCATCACCTCAAGCACCGTGCGGTTGAATTCCGGAAACTCGTCGAGAAAAAGCACACCGTTGTGTGCAAGCGATATCTCGCCGGGCATAGGATTGCTTCCCCCGCCCACAAGAGCAACCGGTGAAATCGTATGATGGGGACTGCGGAACGGACGCTCCGTCATCAGACGCGACCCGCGACGCAGTTTTCCGGCAACCGAATGTATCTTGGTCGTCTCAAGTGCTTCGCCGAGCGTAAACGGAGGCAAGATCGTGGGGACACGCTTAGCCATCATCGACTTGCCGGAACCCGGAGGACCGATCATGAGTATGTTGTGGCCGCCGGCGCACGCCACCTCGATGGCACGCTTCACATTCTCCTGCCCCTTTACATCGGCAAAATCATATTCAAAAACTCCGTTTGAAGCCTCAAACTCGGCACGCGTGTCGACGACAGTAGGTGCGACCGCATCTGCCGACTCTGTCAATATCGCCACCGCCTCCGCCAGGTTTCTGACACCATAGACATTCAGACGGTTCACAACCGCAGCCTCCGTAGCATTAGCCTCCGGAACAATCATCCCCTTATACCCCATCGAACGAGCCATCACAGCCATAGGCAGAATACCCTTTACCGGACAGAGACTTCCGTCGAGCGACAGCTCCCCCATCACCACATACTCCCCGAGGCAGCCGCTCTGTATACGTTCCGTAGCCGCAAGTATAGCCAGGGCAAGCGGCAGATCATAGGCCGCGCCCTCCTTTCTCACATCGGCCGGAGCCATATTTATCACAATCTTGCGACGGGGCACATCATAGCCGTGCTGCCTGAGCGACGAAAGCACGCGCTCCTGACTTTCCTTGACCGATGCGTCGGGAAGCCCCACGACAGTAAAACCGATACCGGCATCGGCACGCGCCTCGATCGTCACCGGAATGGCGTCGATCCCCTGCACCGCAGCACCGAACACCTTTACAAGCATAACTCCTTAATCTTGTTCACGCCCATAAAGAAATCCGGACCGCTGTACACTACACGCCCGATACTGTCGGCCACAACAACCCACGGACGGGTCGGCAGAGCCATTGTCGACGATACACCGGGATGCCAGACACGCTCCCAGGGCAGGCTGTCACGCTCCACCTCCTTCTGCCACGCCTCGACACCGGCATTTATATCATCTATTTCCAGAACAGATATTCCCTTTTTGTCTTTCCCCTTGTCCTTAGCCTGATCACCGACAAGCTCCTTCAGAAGCTTGTCATTCGACCCGACACGCCGGCCGGCCGGAGACGTGAAATAAAGCATGGTAGCCTTGTGATCAGATAGAGCCACATCAACCCTGCGCCGGTCGGTCCCGACAAACCAGAGCGAGTCACCGAGTGCAGGCAGACCCGAGTCGACATCAAACACCAGTCCGTCGCGGTAGCTCTCGGTCAGCGACGTGATGCGCGCCTTCTGGGCTATGCTTCTCAGCAGCGAGTCGGCCTCGCGCTCACGGCCACGGGCATCGAAATAACGGGTCAGAAGCACCGACGAAACCACATTCTCGCTGTTTTCGCCTATGAAATCGGCCACGGCACGGTTCACCGACTCGGTTCGACCCGCATCAAGTGCCTCACGGTTATCACCGATCCAGCGCATCAGCTCCACCGCCGGCTTACTTCCCTTGATCCCCTTGGCAACCGGATTGTTCAGCTCCAGCGTGCACTCCACATGATCACCATTCTTCACTATGAACGATGCAACAAGCGACCTTGTGCTCGTGAACACATCGACCACCGTATAATCGCGGCTGCTTCCCTCTATCGAGAATTTGCCGTCGACAGCCGTCGACCTCATCGTTCTGAACGCCCCTTCGCCATAATATATGACCTGAAGATTCTGCGTGCCGAGACCCTCGATCACACCCATGATCCTGAACGAGTCAGAACTGCCGCAGCTCCACAGCAGAGCCGCAGCCGCAAGCGAAACGATAAATCTCAGCAGCCGGTTCATTTTCCGTAGCGGGCAGCCTGCTCTGCGATCAGAGCCGGATCATCGAAATAATTTATCTTCATAGCCTTGCGCACACGGTCGAGAGTCTGCGCGGCAGCGGCTCTCGCCTCCTCCGAGCCCTTGCGGAGTATCTCGTAGACACCCGGGATATCCTTCTCATACATGGCGCGGCGCTCGCGAAGCGGACACAAAATTTCCTCAAGCACCTGACAAAGAAGCTTCTTCACCGTGCCGTCGCCAAGACCGCCCTTCACATAGTGGGCCTTCATCTCGTCAAGCGAGTCATACTGCGGCGCATAGCGGCGCACCTGCTCCTGAGTGCAGAGAGCATCGAGATAGATAAACGGGCAGTTCCCCTCCAGATGCCCCGGATCCTCGATATTGAGGTGCAGCGGATCGGTGTACATCGAGTTCACCCCCTTCTTCACCTGCTTGGGAGTATCGCTGAGATAAATGCAGTTGCCAAGACTCTTGCTCATCTTGGCCTTGCCGTCGGTGCCCGGCAGACGCAGACAGGCTGCATTGTCGGGCAGCAGTATATCGGGTTTCACAAGAGTCGGACCGTATATCGAGTTGAAACGGTCGACGATCTCGCGCGTCAGCTCGATCATCGGAGCCTGATCCTCGCCGACAGGCACAGTCGTTGCATTGAACGCGGTGATATCGCTTGCCTGGCTCACGGGATAGCAGAAGAAACCCACAGGTATGCTCTGCTCGAAGTTGCGCATCTTGATTTCGGTTTTCACCGTCGGGTTGCGCTGCACGCGCGACACCGTCACAAGATTCATGTAGTAGAAAGCCAGCTCGGCAAGTTCCGGCACCTGGCTCTGGATGAATATCGTTGTTTTTTCCGGGTCAAGACCGGCCGAGAGATAGTCCAGCGCGACCTCGATCACATTCTGGCGCACCTTTTCCGGATTGTCGGCATTGTCCGTCAGAGCCTGCGCGTCGGCGATCATTACGTATATTTTGTCGTATTGTCCCGAATTCTGAAGCTCCACGCGGCGGCGCAGAGAGCCTACGTAGTGTCCGAGATGCAGTTTTCCGGTAGGGCGGTCGCCCGTGAGTATGATTTTTCCCATAATGTTCAATTTGATTCAGTTTTCAAAATTAAGAAAATTATCGCCCCTGCACAAAAAAGTTCAGGGTCTATAAACTGTTTAGGTTTATAATGATACCGATTTGAGAGAATTTCTTGGAAAGATCTTATGGCAAAATTGCATCGATGCGTGAAAAGATCACGAGAGAGCCGTGGAATCCAAAGGAAATAAAAAGCTAAACCCCGAGGTTTGTCGTAGACAGGGACACTCGGGGGATTCCGCAACAAAGTTAGAATCTTTTTTGTAATTTTACAAACCACAATACGTTAAAATCATACAGTGAAATACTCCGAATACGAAAAGGCATTCTCTCCGGCACGCCTCAACAAATATTTAATTGCATGCGATGGCAATACATCCAAAGCACTGACTCTGTATCGACATAATGTAAAATTATGCCAGAAATTTTACGGCATCCTGAATATATTTGAGGTAGTGCTTCGTAATGCAATAAATACCCATTATCAAGAGGTGTTTAATGATTCGGAGTGGATAGAAAAACAGATGCAAAACGGAGGAATGATTGAAAATGCACCACAGAAAAATGAGGTGTTAAAAATAATCTCCTCACTTCGGCAAAATGGGCGATATACCAACGACCGCGTTGTATCGTCGGTTTCTTTCGGCTTTTGGACGCATTTATTCACACGACAACCATTCCGTCGTGGTGGTCAGAATCTTTTACGCATATTTCCTAACCGCACAATCGGATTAGGACAAAGGGCTATATTCAATGAGCTTCAGGAAATCAAGACATTCCGCAATCGCATCGCTCACCATGAAGCTATATGTTTTGATAGCAAAGGCCGGATCGACATGACGAGAACTCAAAACAAATATGAACTGATCCTTAAATATATTGCATTTCTCGGACACCAGAGTAACCATTTATTTTATGGCATAGATATCTTGCCGGATTCTATCATTGCCAAGATAGAGGCACTGAAGTAAACGCCCCTGCACAAAAAAGTTCAGGCAATCTCCACGATAGAAGACTGCCTGAATAAAAACTTTAGCATCCGAGGTTACTTCACTTCCCAGGTCTCGCCGGCCATGATCATGTCGCGAAGCTTGTCAAAACCCTTTTTGGCGCGTACCTCGGCAACCTGCTCGCTCACCGAATCGTTGTAGGTGGGAGCGTCGAAGTCGCGTATCACGCCGATGGCAAGCGGCAGCGAGTGTCCGTCCATCATGGCAAGCTGCTGATGCAGGAAATTGCTCTCGCAGTGGGCATCGTGCACAAGCACATCATCGATCGTGTAGCCGTCCTTGCCCACCTCCACGGCCTTGAGCAGGAAACCGTCGCGCACAAGGCCTTTCTCGTTGTTCTTGCCGAAGAGCATCTTCTCGCCGTGACACAGGTGTATCGTGCGGTCGGCCCGCACCTCGCGGTCGGTGATGAAGCTGTGTATGCCGTGGTTGAATATAACGCAGTTGGTGAGAATCTCGCAGACCGACGTACCCTTGTGGCGTGCCGCAGCCTCGAGTATCTCCTGAGAAGTCTTCAGTTCAACATCAAACGAGCGTGCGAAGAAATTGCCGCGTGCACCAAACACCAGCTCGGCCGGTATAAACGGATCCTCAGTCGTGCCGTAGGGCGACGACTTCGACACAAAACCGCGATCCGACGTCGGCGAGTACTGTCCTTTGGTAAGACCGTAGATCTTGTTGTTGAACAGGATCATGTTTATGTCGATATTACGGCGCACCGCATGGATGAAGTGGTTGCCGCCGATAGCCAGACCGTCGCCGTCGCCCGAAACCTGCCATACGGTCATTTCGGGATTTGCCACCTTGAAGCCGGTGGCTATCGCAGCCGCACGGCCATGGATCGTGTGAAATCCATAGGTATTCATGTAGTAGGGAAGGCGCGAGCTGCAGCCGATACCCGAGATGACAGCCGTCATGTGGGGGGCGACGCCAAGCGAGGCCATCGCCTTGTGCAAGACATTGAGCACGGCATGATCGCCGCAGCCGGGACACCAGCGCACACTCTGGTCACTCTTGTAGTCTGCCGGTATATATTTCAGATCTTCCATGATTTATGAAAAGAATCCTGTATTCTGCTTTAGAGAGTTATTATTTTTCGAGAATCTCCTTCACGCTGTCGACGATCTCCTTCACCATGAAAGGCTGACCCTGGATCTTGTTGATGCGCGAGATATTCACATCGGGGAACTTGGCCTGAAGATAATCGGCAAACATACCCGTGTTGAGTTCGGCAACGATCACCTTCTTGTAGCGGCGCAGAATCTCGCCGGTGTTGGCGGGAAGCGGGTTGATATACCTGAACTGCGTGAAAGCCACCGGCACACCCTCGGCACAAAGCTCCTCGGCAGCCGTGTAGAGATGGCCGTAGGTGCCGCCCCAGCCGAGCAGCAGCGTGTCGGCATCCTCGTTGCAGAGCACCTTCTGCGCGGGTATGTCGTCAGCGATGCGGGCGATCTTCTCACGGCGCAGATTCACCATCACTTCGTGGTTCACAGGATCATTGGAGATAGCACTCGTCACCGAGTCCTTCTCCAGGCCGCCGATACGGTGCATCAGTCCCTCGGTGCCTGGTATAGCCCAGTAGCGTGAGAGAGTATTCTCGTCGCGCATATAGGGTTTCCATGCGTCGCGGAGTCCCTCTGGCACATATTTCACCTTGATCTCAGGGTAATCATTAGCCTCAGGCACGCGCCATGCCGACGATCCGTTGCCGATGAAGGCATCGGTGAGCAGTATCACCGGAGTCATGTGCTCCACTGCGATGCGGCACGCCTCAAAAGCCATAGTGAAACAGTCGGTCGGAGACAACGCTGCCACAACAGCCAGAGGAGACTCACCGTTGCGGCCGTAAAGAGCCTGCATCAGATCGGTCTGCTCGGTCTTGGTAGGCAGACCCGTCGAAGGACCGCTGCGCTGCACATCGATCACTACCAGAGGCAGCTCTGCCATTACAGCCAGACCAATACCCTCACTCTTCAGAGCCAGACCAGGACCCGAAGTAGAAGTCACAGCCAGATTACCGGCAAACGAAGCACCAATTGCCGAGCAAACGCCGGCGATTTCATCCTCCATCTGGCAAGCCTTCACACCCAGATCCTTGCGTTTTGCAAGTTCATGCAGTATGTCGGTGGCAGGAGTGATCGGGTAGCTGCCCAGGAAAAGCGGGCGACCCGACTTCTCCGAAGCCATGATCAGGCCCCACGCCGTAGCCGTGTTACCGTTGATATCGGTGTAGACACCCGGCACGATGCTCTCGGTCTCGACACGATAGGTCGACACCGAAGCGTGAATATTATGTCCGAAATTGTAACCGGCCTCGATTACCTTGGCGTTAGCCTCAAACACAGCCGGTTTCTTCGCAAACTTGTTTTTTAGCAGATGAAGTGCTCCCTCGAGCGGACGGTCAAACAGCCAGCACACCAGACCGAGAGCAAATATATTGCGGCATTTGAGCATGGCCTTGTTGTCGAGACCCGAATCGGCAAGAGCCGCTTTGGTCTGCGACGTGACAGGTGCCTCGACCACCTGGGCCGTGATACCAAGCTCCTTTATGGCATCATCGGTCGTGTACTGCGCCTTGCTCAGGCCGTCGGCGTTGAATGTGTCGGTGTCGATGATGATCACACCGCCCGGTTTCAGGAACTGCACATTGCGTTTCAGAGCGGCAGGATTCATTGCCACAAGCACATCACACTCATCACCCGGCGTGTGCACGCCGCGTCCCACGCTCACCTGAAACGCCGAGACACCGCTGAGTGACCCCTGAGGCGCACGCATGTCGGCCGGATAATCGGGAAATGTTGAAACTGAGTTGCCAAGGCCGGCCGAAACATTTGTGAAGATGTTTCCCGCCAGCTGCATGCCATCGCCAGAGTCGCCAGAGAACCTTACGACAACCCTGTCAAGCGATTTTACGCTGGTCTTCTCCATCACTTTTGAGAAATGTTATAATTTTCTTAATGGTTTATTCATGGTCTGCAGCCCGGATATATGAGCGACTGCCCTGACGGTAGTCCCGACGGCGGTCCACGCCGTGGTCAAACGCACAAATTTATCCCTTTTCCCACAACCTACAAAATATCAGTCAAAAAGTTTTTTTTCAGTTCAGCTACCTTCTACTCTTCATCATTGTATCGTAAAAGAAAGCCGGATGGTTCACGCATATACAACGCGGGCCGCGCCACACGACTGCGGCACGGCCCGAGGGGGTCAATACAATAACCGGGTTACTTATTATCTTTCTTCAGTTTGATTTCAGTGATGAAAGCCAGGATAAGGCCGAGGCCGCCGAACAGCAGAGTGCAGCCGCCATATATCACGCTCACATACTGGCGGTATTCCCAGTTGGCAAGCTGCTTGAACGTCATTGTGTTGATGCTGATGAAATAGGCCACCAGCAGCCCAAGGCCGATGCCGAGGAAAAATGCGCCCCACTTCAGTGCCGAAAACGACAGGTTGAGTCCCATCTGGTTATAGCACTGTATGTTCTCACCGTTGATCGACACATCCTTGGCATGCTCGATCATATACAGACGCTCCTTCTTGCACACAAAAAGTTCAAAAAGTTTGTAGACGAAATACCCGATCACGGTCAGTACGGCGGGAATTGTGATAAAATCCATCATAATCTTGTAGTATTTTATTATTAATATTTATTTTGCATTCACATCGCGGGTCTATGTGCGGTCGTTTTCCGGCCCGTTCATCCCTTTAGACGCGACCCCGAATCTAAGGTTACAACTTTTTCAGAAATTTTTTTTCTGATTTTTTCTGTAACCTTTCAGCCGGGAGTGCGTCAAAAGAAATGCAATGACAAACACTGTATCCGACCAGTCTATTATCAACGACGTCCTCGGCGGCGACACACGGGCATTCGCTACTATCATGGAGCGATATGCACCGCGCGTCTATGCTCTGGTCGCAGGCATGATGGGCGACGGCGACGATGCAGCCGACACGACACAGGAGATCTTCATAAAAGTTTTCAGCTCGTTGACGTCGTTCAAGGGAAGTTCGTCATTCTCGACATGGCTCTTCCGCATCAGCTACAACATGGTTGTCTCGCGTCTGCGCAAACCGCAGGCACCCGACTCGGCATCGGGCGACGACCGGTTCTGGGACAACATCGCCGACACGGCAGCAGACGACGACGATGACGACACTGGCATGCCTACCGCCGATATGCTCTACGAGGCACTCGACATGCTACTGCCCGACGAGCGCACGCTCATCTCCCTCTTTTATCTCGACGACAAGTCGCTCGCCGAGATTGCATTTATCATGTCGATCACCGAAACAAACGCCAAGACACGCTTGTTTCGCATACGTAAGAAACTTCATAAAATCCTCTCAGATGGAATCAGGCAATAAAAACTACTCTCCACAGCTGCGACAGGCGCTACTGCGCTACAATGCGCGATTCCCGCTGCCGGTCGACTTCATTGCCGACACAATGCTTGAGGTTAACCGTGTCGCCGAGCGGCGCGCCTACATACGCGGCCTCGTCACAATATCGATTGTAAGCCTGCTCATGATCGCACTGGCAGCAGCCATGTTCAGGTTCTTTGGCGTGAAGATAGTCATGACGCTGCCGGTCGTGAGCACACTTGTCGAGTCTGCCAATCTGGTTGAAAGCATCGTCACATCGCCGCTCATTGTCATGCTTGCTGTCTCGGCAGGCATACTCCTCTCGCTCGACCGTCTCATGCGCCGTCACTTCGCAACCCGCCACGCTTCCTAAGCAATACTATCTCTGACAATACTTCAAAGGCTGTCACGATCAAAACGATCACGACGGCCTTTTCCATTGTGTCCCCCGGCAGGCGGGCGCATCAGTTGCCCGGTCCGCCCACCACATCATCGTTGTTGATACCCTTGTTCACCTTCTTTACAGCGGCCTTGAGACTGCCGAACCTGTACCCAACAGCCACCGCAACACAACTCATGCGATTTTCGCGGCTCACTGTGCGCGATCTCATACCGCCATTCCACGACTCCACAATGCTGCGAGGATGGCGCACACGTATCGGATTCACAATCTCCAGACCCACCGTAA
>JAIDKP010000152.1 GCA_029051445.1 Muribaculaceae bacterium
GTTCACAGGCATCGACCTGAAGAAATGCATCGGAGCCGGAGCCGGACTCGACTCCGACGGCATACGCCACAAATATGATGTGCTCGCCCGCGCGCTCGCCAACTACAGCGGCGGCAACGACGCGAGATCCAAAATAGCATGGTTCGGCGGCTATGAGATGGTCATGGCCATCGGCGGAATGCTGCAGGCAGCTCAGTCGGGCATGATCATTCTTGTCGACGGATTCATCATGACAAGCGTGATACTTGCGGCCTCACAACTCTGTCGCGAAGTAATGGACTACGCCGTCTTCGCACACCAGGGCGACGAGAGCGGCCATCGGCTCATGCTTGAGGCCATGGGAGTCAGGCCGCTGCTGCATCTCGACCTGCGTCTCGGCGAAGGATCGGGTGCCGTGTGTGCCTACCCGATCGTCGAGTCGGCTGTGAGAATGATCAACCGCATGGACTCGTTTCAGTCGGTCAACGTCACAAAATATTTCTGATGCGCAGTATCGCGGCGGCAATCACGCTTTTCACACGCATACCCATGTGGCGATGGGTCTCGATACCACAGCAGGCCTACTCTTCGGCCGTAGTGTGGTGGCCGCTCGTCGGCTGGATAACTGGAGGTGCCGCGGCATTGTCGCTATTTGCCGCCGCACAGGTGCTTCCGGTGCTTCCGGCTGCAGTAATCGCGATCGTAGCCCGGCTTCTGCTGACAGGAGCGCTACATGAAGACGGACTCGCCGACTTCTGCGACGGATTTGGCGGAGGAAACGGCAAAGAGCGCATACTCGAGATCATGAAAGACTCACACATCGGCACCTACGGCGTGATAGGCCTTATAAGCTATTTTCTTCTCACCGTCGCGCTACTCGCCTCACTCACTCCGGCCGCTGCCGCCATCACGATCTTTGCAGCCGATCCGCTCGCCAAAGCCTGCACATCGCAGATCACCAACATCCTCCCCTATGCGCGCCCCGAAGGAGCGAAGAACAAAATTTCCTACTCCCGCATGACCATCCCACAGTTAATACTGAACATTCTTCCGGGAGTCATTCCGGCCGCGATCGCGGCACTGTATTGTCAGCTGTTTCCACTCGCGGCACTACTTCCGATGACAGCGTCATGCATCCTCATATCAATGATGAGAAGACGCATCGGCGGCTACACCGGCGACTGCTGCGGAGCATGCTGCCTGATATGCGAGGTATCGGTGCTTGCCGGAGCTGCCGTAATCTGCAATTTATGAAACTTACACTGATACGCCACACATCGGTCGATGTGCCACGAGGCATATGCTACGGACGCACCGACGTCCCGCTATCGTCCACCTTTGCCGACGAGGCCGGAGCCGTTGCCGAAGCCTTGAGCCACCGGAAATTCGACCATGTATTCACAAGCCCCTTGTCGCGTTGCGTCAGGCTGGCCGAAGCATGCGGCTATCCCGATGCCACACGCGATCAGCGGCTGCAGGAAATGCACTTCGGCGACTGGGAGATGCAGGCCTTTGACAAAATCGACGATCCGCGTCTTCAGGAGTGGTTCGACGACTATATGCATGTCGAGCCGACCAATGGAGAATCGGCCATGCAACAACGGGAGCGTTTTCTTGATTTTATAGACGGCCTGAAGCAATCAGTCAGCCCCAATGCATCGGTCGCCGCCTTCACCCATGCCGGGATTCTCGTCCATGCCCTTGTGGCGTTCGGCGGAACCACCTATACCGAAGCCTACTCGGCCATTCCGCCCTACGGATCTATAATAGACTTAGATATCTGACAGTCATTGCCAGCAACACGGCACAGATTTCTGTGCCGCGATTGATGCCGGTGGCCCGTTTCATATCGCTATAAGTGAAATCGCGCTGTGTGACACCTATGTACGGTTTGTAGACGCTCTCGCCGAAGTAATCGTGCGTGCCGCCGAAACGACAGTCGAGTATTCCGGCCAGAGCTGCCTCCGGATAACCGCTGTTGGGGCTTGCGTGCTCCTTTCCGTAGCGGCATACAAACGGCAGCAGGCGCGACTTTCCGGCAACCATGACCATAAGCAGTGCCGTGAGTCTTGCCGGTATAAAATTGGCGACATCGTCGATACGGGCGGCCACCATGCCGAAAGCCCTGTATCGCTCATTCTTATAGCCTATCATCGAGTCGAGCGTATTCACCATCTTGTAGGCCAGCATTCCGGGCACACCGAGCAAAGCATACCAGAACAGCGGGGCTACAACGCCATCGCTCAGATTCTCGGCAAGAGTCTCGAGAGCCGCTGTGCGTATCTCCTGAGCCGACAGCCCCGAAGTGTCACGGCCGACAATGCGGCCGACCTGCCTGCGACCGGCTTCAATAGACTCGTCGACAGCCATGAATACCATCCTCACCTCGCGTATAAGCGTCGTACCTGCCAGACAGTAGTAGATCAATATGGCCTGCACGGCGACCTCGGCCCACTGCCAGGCCGATAGCCGGTGAAGCAGCAACACGCCCGCGAAATAGACTCCGGCAATAAGTGCCACAGCACAGACAGCACCTTTTATCGCCCGGCCTCTGCCCTTATTGAAATGCCGTTCGCAGAACGCGATAGCGTTGCCGAACCACACGATGGGATGCGGCAGACGCGACGGATCTCCGGCTACCATGTCGAGCAGCCACCCCGCAAGCAACGGCAATATTGCAATCACAACGCCATCCATTCTCTCAATGCATTGATAAGTCTGTCATTCTCGTCACTGCCCTGCGCCGCTACTCTGAAATGCCTTGAGGAAAGCCCCTCGAAATTAGAGGCATCCCTTATCAGAAGCCCGTGACGCGACACAAGCCACTCTTTCAGCTCAGCCGCGCTACGATCAGGCAGAACGGCAAGAAAGAAATTGCAGTCTGTCTGGACTACCTCAACTCCCGCCTCCCTGAGAGCGGCCGATATGCGCAATGCCTCGCCATGCAGTGTCCCGGCATCTATACCGTAGTCTCCGCGATGATCCAGAAGATAACGAGCCGCCTCTATCGCGACCGAGTTCACCGACCACGGCATACGCAAAGCCCTCATGCTGTCGGCGACTTCGGCAGGAGCCACCACATAGCCTATACGCAGTCCCGGCACGGCAAACTGTTTGGTAAGCGAATGCAGCATCACCACATTCCGGCGGCTTACCACATCATCGACCGTGAGCACCTCACGCATCGAGTAGTCGGCATAAGCCTGGTCGACGACAAAAAGTGTATCGGCATGCGCGTCGGCACAATCCAGCAGATCCCTGCGGTCATATACCTGTCCGGTCGGATTGTTGGGATTACATAGCCAGACCACATCCGCGTCTTCCGCCTCCTTTATGTCAGAGACAAAAACGATATCATGGCCGAATATACGGCATGCATCCTGATACTCCCTGAATGTCGGCACCGACACAACCGAACGCCCCCTATCATGCAGATGGGCGATAAGATAGATCGCCTCCGTCGCTCCATTGGTTACAATGACATTTTCCTGAGCGATGCCATGATATTTCGCCAGCATAGCCTCGATGCTGCGCGGTTGCGGCTCGGGATAGTTGCGGTATATGTCGCCTCGGTCTGCAAGATACCGCAGAAGCCCCGAGTGATCCACTCTCTGATGGATATTGGTGCTGAAATTCACACTCACCTCCCCGCTGTAGCGGTATAGATCGTCTCCGTGCCCTTCAATCATTGCCACTCATTATTTCATAAAGTTTCGGAATATCGACATAGGTTCTCAGCCAGTCGGCAAGAGCATCATACTGCGATTCCTTATAGGCTTTGTAATCAAAGTCGCTACCGCTGTACGCATCACAATAGGGCGCAAGCAGATGATCGATCACAGCCTGATTGTCAAGAAGTCCGTGTATATAGCTGCCGAAACAGCGATTGTCGGCTATACAGCCTTCAGGCGTGCCGTCCGACAGTGTCGCGAGCGGTCTCGCCGACTCTGTACGTCCCATGTGTATCTCATACCCCTCACACTCACGCGCATCGTCAAGAAACCTGAATGTGACCCTGCGCGTTCTCTTCTCACGCGTCATCACCGTCCTGACAGGCAACAGACCAAGCCCCGGCAACAAAGCCGGGCCTCCGTCCACGCCGTCGGGATCGGAGACCTCCAGCCCCATCATCTGGTAGCCGCCGCATATTCCTATAACCGTTTTCCCTTCATCGCGCGCCTTGCATATCGCATCCGACATACCGCTCATTCTCAGGGTCAGCAGGTCATCCTGCGTGTTCTTGCTTCCGGGCACAATGACGATATCGGCAGCCGACAGATCCTCCGGTTCGGCCGCATAATAGAGATTCACTTCAGGTCTGCGCTCCAGCACATCAAAATCGGTGAAATTAGAAATATGCTTCAGCAACACCACCGCCACATTCACCTTGCCGCCAACAGCACCTCTTCCTTTACCGGCGATGGCAACCGAGTCTTCCTCTTCGATATGGATGTGCGCTGCCACCGGCACAACACCAAGCACAGGCACACCGCACACTTCCTCCATCATACGCCGTCCATCGTCAAACAGACGGAGGTCTCCCCTGAATTTATTGACAATTATACCCTTGATGCGCCTACGGGCACTCGCATCCTGTAGCATTATCGAGCCATAGGCACTCGCAAAGACTCCACCGCGGTCAATATCGGCGACAAGTATAACATTTGCGTCGGCATACTCCGCCATCGACATATTCACAATATCGCCATCCTTCAGATTGAGCTCGGCAATACTGCCGGCACCTTCCAAGACAACAGGATTAAAATTTGAAGCCAGACGGTCAAAAGCCTCATGAGCCACTTTCCGCAACTCTTCTTTGCCCTCTTTCCTGAAATACTGATAGGCCTCGCGGTCTCCATGAGGCACACCGTTTATCACAACCTGCGACCTCATTTCACCCGACGGTTTCAGCAATATCGGATTCATGTCGGTGCTGCACTCTATGCCTGCCGCCTCAGCCTGAACGGCCTGCGCGCGACCTATCTCACGGCCATCGGATGTCGCATAGGAATTCAGCGCCATATTCTGGGCCTTGAACGGTGCCGGCCTATAGCCGTCCTGAAGGAATATACGGCAGAGTCCGGTAGCGATCAGGCTCTTGCCCACGTCGCTTCCGGTTCCCCCAAGCATTATCGGTGACAGACGCTTCATTGATGTTTGATTAAGAAATTCATACACTCTTCTGGATAATCCTGCATGTCACACTTTCGACAGGGGCGCACAGATGACATCCCGTGAGCGACGACGTGCCGTGGTCGGCCTGAACCGTCAGCTCCGCATCGATTCCCGATTCAAGCAGCACACTGATTATATCCCTGTCGATATCCTCGAGAATCCTCACCTTACCCATATAATCCCGGCTATGCGAAGCCTCGTCGGCAGCCTCCACATGCAGCAGCACAAAATCATGACGGGCAAGAGCGGCAATGGCTGCATCACATTTGGCGCGGTAATCGGTGGAAGCATCGCCGGTCGCTCCGGCCACCTCGACAACATCCATACCCACTGCCCGGCCTATTCCCTTCACAAGACCGACTCCGGCGACAACTGCGCCCGGTGTCTTTCTATCAAACGAGACCGCGCGACCGGGAGACCATAGCGCGATACCGTTGGCCCGACGCCCTTCAAGCAATTTTATTGCCGCCTTGACACAACCGTTCAGCCTGTCGGCGACAACGCTGTCCGACGACCTCACTTTCAGATCTTCCAGCCGACATTCCGGCATTCGGTGCGGCGCAACAGCCGACACATCTGCGTCACAGCCTTTTACGACAAGAAGATTGCGAAATCCGGTACCATGATAAAACGTCAGATCTTCTGCTCCAAGCCCGGCATTCAGGAGTTCGACTGTCTCGCGTGCCTCTTCGTCCGATACCCCCCGTCCACAGTGGGAAGTCACTATACCGCCGGAATGCGATATCAGATTGCATCGCAGCCACAAGTCGCCGGATCCGGTTTCCACACCCTGCCCGAGAGCCTCAAGCCACGAGCGGGAAGAAAACTTTTCAGGAACGTTATATCCCAGTATATTTAGCAATGCCACATCTGTGCCCGGTTCATTGCCTGACGGTATCGTCGACACCTGCCCGACACTGCCGTGACGGCGCATGCGGGCAAGGCCGGGCATGAAAGCGGCCTCTCGCGGCGTAAGGCCGCCAAGAGCCTCGATCCGCTCGTCATCCATACCGTCTATGATTACCAGAATCCGTTTCATCACGTAATTGTCATTCTCATGCAAAGATACAACCCCGCTCCATCATCACATGAGAAAATGGCCACATTCTTTTCCCGGAAATTCCATCACTTGAAAACGTTTTAAACGGCAGAACCGTTATAATACCATAGCACACAAAACTTTCTTACATTGCACAGACATGAGACTGGAAGGACGGCGGCAAAGCAACAATATAGTTGACAAAAGACGCATATCAGGCAAAAGCATCGGAATCGGCGGAGGAATCATAGGCGTAATCGTCGCTGCCGTGATCACACTTATGTCGGGCGGAGGCATAGGCGATGTAGCGCAGTCGGCCTTAAATCAGCTGTCGCAACAGAGCGGATCGGCATATGTGCCCGACGCCGAGGATGAGCGTCTCGCGACCGTAGCGTCGCAGATTTTGGCCGGAACCGAAGATGTGTGGACACGAGAGTTCCGGCAACAGGGATGGGGCACCTACACGCCTCCCAAAATGGTACTCTACCACGGTGCCATACAGACCGGCTGCGGCCAGGGATCGGCGCAGATGGGACCGTTCTACTGCTCGGCCGACCAGACAGTGTACATCGATCTGGATTTCTTCAAGAACATGGAGCAGACAATCGGAGCATCGGGCGACTTCACCTACGCCTATGTCATTGCCCATGAGGTAGGACACCACGTGCAATATCTGCTCGGCACACTTGACAGCGCACACAACAAAATGGCAGAACTCAATGAGACCGAAGCCAACAAGATAAGCGTAAGGCTCGAACTGCAGGCCGACTTCTATGCCGGCGTGTGGGCGCATAACGACAACGACATGTTCGGATCGATCGAAGAAGGAGACGTAGAGCGGGCAATCAACGCGGCATCGAAGATCGGCGACGATTACCTCCAACGCAAAGCCACCGGGCGTGAAATGCCCGAGAGCTTCAATCATGGACGATCGCAATGGCGAGTCAATTGGCTCAGCAAAGGCATAGAGACCGGAGACCCACGGCAGGGAGACACATTCTCTGTCCCATATGGACAATTCTAAAACACACAACCCTAACACTGAAAACACATGATCTACAAAATTATCGAGATTGAGGGCATAGGCAACTCATATGCCGGCATACTCAACAAAATGGGTATCATCACTACCGATGACCTTCTCAAAATGGCCGCTACGAAAAAAGGGCGCGAGTCGATCGCAGAAGAGACCGGAATATCAGAGAAACTGATCCTGAAATGGGCCAACCATGCCGATCTGTTCCGCATCAAGGGAATCGCCGGACAGTTCGCAGAACTCCTCGAAGCCTCTGGAGTCGACACAGTGAAGGAATTACGACATCGTGTTGCAGCCAACCTTCACGCCAGGCTTGTAGAAGTAAACGACAAGAAAAATCTGTGTAACCGCGTTCCGGCCGAAAGCGAGATTCAACGCATGATCGATCAGGCAAAAGAGCTGGCACCGGTGATGACATACTGAGACATCCGTTCAAGGAAAGACATCCCGATAGAGGCTGCGACAATTACGCCGCAGCCTTTTAAACGACATACCGGCTTTAGCGCTACAGATCGAATGAATTGATTAACTTTGCCTAAAATTCAATCTGAAATTAAAATAAGCCGATATGCATCAGGATTTCAAAACAATAGGCGTATACGACGACGATATCGACCTTTTTGAAAGTCAATACATTGTACCGGAAGGCATCTCCTACAACTCCTATCTGGTTATCGACGAAAAGATCGCACTGATCGACACCGTGGATCAGCGTCGGGCCGAAGAATGGCGCAAAAACCTGAAAGAGGCACTTCCTTCAGGAAAAGCCCCCGACTACCTGATCGTTCAGCATCTGGAGCCTGACCACGCATCACAGACCGCATGGGTCATGCAGCAGTATCCCGAATGCCGTATGGTGTGCACGGCGGCAGCCCGCAAAATGCTCCCTCTCGTGGCCGGGCCTATAGATTTCGACAACCGCATCATCGAGGTAGGCGACGGCGACACACTTTCGCTCGGTCGCCACGATCTGTTCTTCCTTACAGCACCGATGGTACACTGGCCGGAAGTGATGATGGTCTACGACGCTTATGCCGCCACACTCTTCTCTGCCGATGGCTTCGGACGCTTTGGCAACCCCGATCCGTCGCTGCCCTGGGCATGTGAGGCACGACGTTACTACTTCAACATCGTGGGAAAATACGGCAAACCCGTCCAGACTGTTCTAAAAAAACTTGCAGGCAAAGAAATCAAAACCATCGCCCCGCTTCACGGACCGGTACTTGAAGGAGACCTGACAGAATACCTCACACTCTACAGCACATGGGCAGCCTATGAGGTCGAGACACCGGGAGTGCTTGTAGCCTACGCGTCGATCCACGGCATGACCAAGGAAGCTGCGATGAAATTTGCCGACATACTGCGCGAGAAAGGAGCCCCCAAAGTCTCGGTGACCGACCTGAGCCGCGACGACATGGCAGAGGCCGTCGAAGACGCGTTCCGCATGAGCCACCTTGCAGTGCTGTCGCCCACCTACGATGCCGACATATTCCCGCCGATGCACGACTTTATCCACCACCTTGCGCTAAAAGGATTCTGCAACCGCAGGGTCGCGATCGTCGAAAACGGACTATGGGCACCTGCGGCAGGTAAGAAGATGCACCGGATGTTCGAGCAGATGAAAGACATCACCATCGTGGATCCGGTAGTGACACTCCGCGGTCGCCTCACCCCAGAAAAAACTGACGAGCTGCGCACTCTTGCCGCTGACCTCATGGCGGAATAAGACCGCGCTTCTGATATAACACAATCGCCCTCAGGATCTTTCGGTCTCTGAGGGCGATTTTTTTTCACTGAATTAATCAGTCTGTTACTTCGGGGGTGAAGCGGAGGGTGTATAAATATATCAACCGAGTGAGAACCTGACTCTTGATGTAAGAGTTGATGATGAATCTGTATGACTGACGCAATCACAGATAGTAGCACTCTTCGATTCAAGCAAAGCCAACATAAGTGAGCATCTCAAGCATATTTTTGACTCAGGTGAACTGGCAAGAGAAGCAACTGCTCAGAAATTCCAAACAGTTCGACAAGAGGGGAATCGCAATGTGACCAGAAGCATAGTTTTTTTTCAATTTGGATGTAATAATATCTGTTGGATATAGAGTAACAGTCCGCAGTATTCAGTTTCGCCAATGGGCCAACAAGGTTCTGGAAGAATATCTCATCCGTGGCTATGCACTCAATCAACGATTGATGCAGCTTGAAGATCGCATTTATAATCCGCAAAACGAAATGTTAGGACTTTGTAAAACGAAGCGTATCGGAAGAACAAGAAGTGCAATTTTCTGAGTTTTACGCATTTTGCACGAAGTTTCCTTTTATTGTATTTTATGACTGTTTAATCAACGTTTGAACAATAATAGTGAAGCCCTCCGATCAATTGTCAGAGGGCTTTTACACATCTAGATCACATGTTTTTTCAATATGCTGATACAACGTTCGATCATCTTTGTCCGGTCGTGTTTCCATTCCGTTTGCTCCATTATCGCTTCAGACCATCTTAAATGGCGCAGTCTGTTTTGCTAAATGCAAACATAACACACTCATACACAGCACGCTGCCCGCTTTTCAACGAGAACGAATATTGATATAGAATTCGCCTGATTTTTAGATACATGCTGCTGATATAGTGATAATTAGCACCCACAAAACAAACTTATCAATCGCTTTTTGCATCTTTTTACCACAAGATATAGTTGTTGAGAGTCAGAAAACTACAGGTAGAATTTAGTATAAACTTGGCTAAAATACATTCTATCTTCCGAGGCATGTGAGTATTTGTTCTTAAACTTAAAATGACTTGCAAGTGTTATACAAATGTATTATTTTTGAACCATAATAATATTCAAAAATATGAATACGACATCAATTCCTAGAAAAACAGACTTCATTCCGTCTGAGTGAAGAACTCATTTCGCGTCTTCAAGAGGAAGCGAAACGTCATAACCGTCGCCTCAACAACTTTGTTGAAAGTGTACTGATGGCTTTTGTCGCAGAACGGCCAGACAAAACCACCCTCGCAGCAATTAAGGGAGGGGGGCTTCTGACAATCTTGAGACGCTCGACCTTAGCAGTTTTCGCAGTTTAGTCAATTTGCAATGAATGAATTAGGTTAATCTGCAATTGGTAGATCTATAGGGAATATAATTAAGAAACATCTGAGCATCATGGATACTATTATCATAGGGCAAGGGTATAACTTAAAGGAGGCCACTTCTGTTGGCAAGGAGTTAATTGAACAGTTCAAGACTCGAAGGTACACTTCGTTCACATGCCTTGTTGCCTTCGCAAGTTTAGGTGGTGTAAGTGCTTTGTCCAAAGAAATTCAAGAGGCAAAAGCAAATGGTGTAAAAATTAAAATAATATTGGGCATTGATCAAAAGGGGACATCAAAAGAAGCATTAGAAGAGGTACTCTCGTGGAATGTTGATTCCAAGATCTATCATACGACAGACTTTAATATTTTTCATCCTAAGGTATATCTATTTGAAAACGAGGATATTTTTACACTTATAGTTGGTTCAAACAATCTGACAATTCCAGGACTGGTACAGAATGTAGAATGTTCGTTGATGATAAAAGACATTAGAAGCAACCCTGTATTGGCTAAATTCTATAACTATTGGAGTGGACTTCTAAATGGGACAGAGGTTAATCTTTATACAATTACTCAAGAGCTCATTGATGGTCTTTATAAAGACAAGATAATAACCCTTGAGTCCGAACGAATTAATAGATATGATAGAGGAAATGATGTGATTTCAGAAACAGGAAAAGAGAAGAGTATTAGCTTCAAAAAGGCGGGGATCCAACAACTTCCACAGGGCTTTTCGCCTAAGCGTAAGCAACGGCAGGTCAAAATTTGGATAAATGATATTAAAACTTCAGCAAAGACACAAGAACAGCTACAAAATATTGGTGAAGAGATCCTTATTGCCGAAATAGGTGGAGGCTCACGTTGGAAACAGGTGAATTTCCCAATCGAAATATTCCAAAATTTCTTTGGTGCACAACGAGGCAACAATGAGTATGTAATAGAGTTAAAGAATATTGCAAAAGATGGTACTTTAGGTGAAGTTGAAAAAAGACAGGCAGTAACAGTTAAGAGTAATAATTTTCGTTTTGAAATTAAATGTGCAGAAACGAGTGGGGATTATCCAGGCAAAGATAATCGTCCAATTGGCTTGTTTATAAAGCTCAACAATTCTCAATTTCTATACCAAGTTCTCATGTCTGATTACCCAGCTTATGAAAGAATCAAAAAATTTCTTATGCTTGAGGCTAAGCCTAAGCGTGAAGATGAATTAAAACGTGTTATCGTAGATGTAGAGGCTATTCATGCACTCTATCCTGAACTTGTTATATAAAATGGAATATAACTTTAAAACGCTTAATTATCTAGGCAGTAAACTACGTCTCCTTAATTTTATTGAGGACAATGTGTTGCGTATTACAAATAAAGGGCAAGGAGTATGTGATTTGTTTGCAGGCTCAGGATGTGTGTCATATAAATTATCAAATCATTTTTCCGTAACATCTTGTGACATTCAAAGTTATTCAAAATCCATTTGTAATGCGCTGCTTAAAAAGCATGTAGTTTCTGAGAATGATATTGATAAATTCATATCAGACATACAGGTAGATCATGAATTATTCAATTGCTTTGATCCGTTAATTATAACAGAAGAGCAGGCCATAAAGACTAAAAACCTAGAAGTTCTTTCAGAAATACTTGAGAATGGATCCGTAGAGGTTTTTCGCTTAGAGAATAAATGGTCCTTATTGAATAATCAACTTCAAAAAGTATCAACTAATCTAAATAACACTGCATTATTAAACGAAAAGTCTTTAATCAGTCGTTATTATGGTGGAGTATATTTTTCGTATCGTCAAGCTGTGTGGATCGATGTAATACTTGAAGAAATACATAAAAACATATCCAAAGAAAATAGAGATCTTTACCTTGCCGCATTATTAAGTACAGCAAGTGATATCGCAGATACTGTTGGAAAGCATTTCGCTCAGCCAATAAAGTCTCGTGATTCAAATGGAAATATAAAAAACACCGTCTACAATAAGGCTTTAAAAGACAAGACAATTGATGTTATTAAGTTGTATAGAAACTGGCTTATTCGTTATATCTCTACTCCAAGGACACGATATCATTTCCATACGACACAAAGTGATTACCTTGAATGCTTGCAGAATCTACCAAATTCTGTAAAAACAATTTACGCAGATCCGCCTTATACAAGAGATCATTATAGTCGATATTATCATGTGTTAGAGACAATAACATTGAGAGATTCTCCCGAACTGTCAACAACAAACATTCATGGGAAAAGACATATAAGCAATGGTATTTACAGAAAGGATAGACATCAATCCCCATTTTGTATAAAAAGCAAGGCCCCAGAAACATTTAAGGCGATGTTCAAGATTATATCCAATAGTGGAAGAAATTTGTTACTTTCATATTCACCATATGACGAAAGTAAAAAATCTCATCCTCGTGTGGTAACTATGCAACAACTGCTAATATGGGCAAAAAACTATTTTAATCATGTAGACGTTGTTTCCGCTGGTTCGTTCAAACATAGCAAACTAAATTCTATAGACCATTCTCTTGATGCTTCAAATGAAGCTGAGGTTCTGATTGTCTGTACTAATGAATAAAGCATGAAGCAGAGTATAAAATTTACATACGATTCCGACTCTTCAGTAGGTACAAGCGATAATCCAAATGTACTGATTAAAGGAGATAACAAATACATTCTTCCAGAATTAATCAGAGAGTACAAGGGTAAGATTAAATGTGTTTACATTGATCCGCCTTATAATAATGGAGACACATATTATTATTATAAGGATAATGTTTCAGAGACGACTTGGCTTAGAGATATACGATGTGTATTGGAACATCTGAAAATGCTGTTATGTAAAGATGGGAGTATTTGGATTTCCATAGATGATAGTGAAATGGCATATCTAAAGGTTGAGGCTGACAAGGTCTTTGGAAGAGAAAATTGTGCGGCCACAATCGTTTGGCAACAACGTAAAACAAGAGAAAACAGAGCTGCATTCTCTTGTAACCATGAGTATATTCTTGTTTATACAAGAGACATCAGTAAATTTAAGAAGTCGAGAAATCTTCTTCCAGTTGGGAAAGATTTTATAGAGACTAAATACAGGAATCCTGATAACGATCCACGCGGGCCATGGCAATCAGTAAGTGCGAGTGTACAAGCTGGTCATGCAGTTCCAAGTCAATTTTACACAATAACTTCACCTGCCGGAGTGGAATATAATCCGCCTAAAGGTAGATGCTGGGTCTATAATGAGGAACGAATGAAGAATGAAATCTCCCAAGGTAATATCTGGTTTGGGAAAAATGGTTTAAATGCTCCACGAATCAAAAAATATTTGTCGTCTGCAAAGATTGGCTTAACTCCACAAACATTGTGGGCTGGTGATGAATATGGCACGACTGATAGTGCTAAAAAGCACTTACTTAGCTTGTTCTCAAAGCATGAAAATATTTTTGAAACTCCGAAGCCAGAAAACCTTATAATGCAGATACTTCAAATATCAACTAATGAAGGCGATCTTGTGTTGGACTGTTACACTGGATCTGGAACAACATTATCCACTGCTCATAAGCTAAAAAGAAATTACATTGGCATTGAGATAGGTGAGCAAATGACAGATTTGGTAGTAACTCGTTTAAAGAAAGTTATAGCAGGTGAGCAAGGTGGAATATCAAAAATAGTGAACTGGCAAGGTGGTGGAGGCTTTGCATATTTCAGTTTTAATAGAGTTAAAGAGCAGAGTGCTTATACAAGTTCCACATATATCCGTCCTATTAAAAAAGTTGTGTATCACCAACTCAATCTTTTCTCATTATTTGATGAATATGGTGAAAATCCAATTTTAGAAAACAACGTAGTGAATGATCCATTTATATCATATAATTGTGGAGCTAATTTAACTAATTCTATTTTCAACAATAAAAAAAATGTACTAATCTCACTTGTCAAGAAAGATAATGAAAGTCTATTTTTAGATTGTTCTGCAAAAATATATTATACAGGGAGGAAGTTCCCCTCTACTATAGCTCTTGATAAATTATATTATTTTATGCCATACTTGAAAGGGAAAGGTGTTCGTGATCTTTATGTCATAAAGATCGCTCGAATTGGGACTCGCAAGGAGGGACAAGATGATAATGACAGTACCGATTTTCGTCTGATTTTTGAGCTAGAATTTGTAAAAAAGGTTTTTAATGACTACAAACCAATAGAGTTAAAAATATGGAGAACTTTTACTGATACGACTATAGGTAAAGTTCTAACAGAACTAAATGTTGATTTCTAAAGGGATAAAAGTTGCAGGCTCCTAATGTTGTCGGGCGACGGTATTCAGGAGCCTGCGAAATATCAGGCTAATGAACCTTTAGTCTGTTACTTCGGGGGTGAAGCGGAGGGTGTAGGTGAGTGTCTCGGCACCCTGATAGTTGCCGGGGTAGGGCGTTTCATACTGAGGCAGACAGCAGTCGCCGCCACAGCTGTTGTTGCCTATGCCACGCTGCCAGTAGTCAAAGTGGGCGAAGAGCTGCGGATACTTCTTCAGATCGGCCCAGTGAAGCTTGGTGAACTGTGTGGCATGGTTCCACTCGAGCTCGTCGTAGTTCGACAGACTGAATGCCACCGGTCCCTGTGTCTCGATCTTGAGGTTGACGCCGTTCTGTTTGTTGACAAGTGTCATGTCGCGCAGTGCCTGATGGTCGCCATAGGTCTGGGGATGCGTGTTCTCGTCGACCATATCGCGTATAGTGGTGGTATAGCGTCCGAGATATGATCCCGTCTGGCGGTCGATATAGTTTGACCACGGCCCCTTGGCGTAGTAGGTCACCTCATCGAAACCGGGCGCAAACTGCATACCCATGCCCAGTCGGCGCAGGCCGCGACGCTCGGGAGTGAACGTAACTTTCATATCCATTACACCGTTGGGATAAACCGTGTAAGTGACATCATATCCGGCCTTGCTACCTGTCGCTGTCATGGAAATCGAAGCGTGATCTTTCTGTTTGCGTAAAGGCGATGTGATCTTGTGCGATTCGATGCCGGTGGCGGCATAGTCATATCCTCCGTTCCAGTCGTTGGGTGACTCGAGAGCCTGTTTCCCCTCAGTGTCATTGTCTATGCGGCGATAGTCGCTGTATTCAGGAGCGGCGTTTATGAGTTCGTGTCCCTTGTAGATATAGCTCTCTACCGCACCGTTGTCGTTGAAAGTGATTGCAAAATCCTTGCCGGTGACGGTATTGCCTTTAACCTTGAGCTTTCCTTTAGCGATAACATCGGGGAGCGATGCTGCACGTGGCTGAACAACAAACTGCTCGTCGGCAAGGCGATAACCTTTCGATGCCCATGGAGTTTCATGC
>JAIDKP010000153.1 GCA_029051445.1 Muribaculaceae bacterium
GTATAATCTTCAGCGCAGTGTTAGCCTCAGTGAGGCATCCGGCTTCTCGAGCTCGCTGGTCAACTATGGAGAAGAGCAGTTGCGTAAGGGCTTTGAAATTTCTGTCAGGGGCGACATCATACAGACCAAGGATTTCTCCTGGACCTCGACTGTCAACTGGTCATCCGACCGCTATTACTACTATAAGGTCGACGAGATGTATTCTACTCAGAAACCTTGGGTTGCTGCCGGAAAGACATGGGACTGGCTCGACATGTATGACTGGGAGTATGCCCCCGATGGACAGCTGATACTCTATAACGGTATGCCGAAAGAAAGCAACTATCCAAAATATGCCGGCCGTGAGACTCCCGATTTCATCTGGGGATGGAGCAACTCGTTCCGATATAAGGATTTCACGCTTAACTTCTCGTTCGATGGCCGTGTCGGTGGATTGCAGTTCGATTACATGAGCTCGCGCATGTGGCACGCCGGTGTTCACCCCGACTCCGATAATGAGTGGCGCTACGACGAGGTTGTCAATGGCAACCACAAAGGTTATATCGCCGAAGGTGTGAAGATCGTGTCGGGTAGTGTGAAATATGATTCCGATGGCAATATTCTTGAGGATACGCGTGTGTTTGCTCCCAACGATGTGGCTGTTTCCTATGAGTCGTTCGCCCGCTCTTACTATGGAAGCTCCTCAAAGAGCATTTTCAAGCGCGACATGACATTCTTCAAGCTACGTGAGCTCTCGATCGCCTATCGTCTTCCGAAAAAATATTGTGTAGGTGTCATCAAGGGGGCCGAGGCCGCCCTCGTAGGGCAGAACCTGTTGCTTTGGTCCAAAGGATTCCGTTTCTCCGACCCCGACAGGGGATCTGAGAACATCAACTCGCCTTCAGTGCGTCTCATAGGTTTCAATGTCAAGTTGAACTTCTAAAATGTGCATAACAATGAACAAGATATTCCGACATATGACTACAGGAGCACTTGCGGCGGCAATGTTGCTCCCGTTGGGTTGCAGTAAATTCGATGAACTCAACACCGACCCCGACTCGACGACGACAGCGTCGTCAGGCATGTTGCTTACCGGTCAGCTGTGGAGCGCTCTCACTATGGGAGGCAAGAGCGGTGACAAATGGTATTTCGGCGATATGTTTTTCACAAAGCAGATTAGCTGGCAGGAAGGCTCGCAGGACTCGCGCAACACACAGTACAATGTCATAGGGCGCACAGGGCTCGGCCGTTACACCGGTATGATGAGCCTGCGCCGCATGGTTGAGAACGCCAACCCTATCGATAAGGAGGCATATGAAGGCGTGGAGCTTTTCATGAAAGCCTATTTCATGTTCGATGCCACAATGTCGCTCGGCGATATACCGTACTCCGAAGCGCTTAAAGGCGAAGAAGGAATCTTCAAACCAAAATACGACACACAGAAAGAAGTAGTGACGTATATGCTTGATGATCTCGATCAGGCTTACGCAAAGTTCTCCGCTGCCACACGCAATTTCGACGGCGATTTCTGCTACGGCGGTGATCCGGCCAAATGGAAGAAAGCTGTGTCGGCTTTGCAGCTGCGTATCCTCATAAATCTATCCAAAAAGATCGGTGAGGCCGACTTGAAAGTGGCCGAACGCTTTGCTAAGGTCGTTGCGACACAGGATCTCTTTTCAAGTAGCAGCGACAATTTCCAGCTGGTCTATGGCAAACTGTCATCGCAGCTGTTCCCGTTGTATCTGTCGAAATTCAACATGTACGCCGGAGTGTCGACAACAATCATCGATGAGATGAAAAAAAATCAGGATCGCCGTCTGTTCTACTACTGCGAGCCCGCTAAGAGTGAGTCCGACAAAAGCCCCGACAGCTACGACGCTTATCTTGGCGTGAATCCCACCGATGTATATTCCGATATACTTGCCCGCTACAACGAGGGGTCGATATCCAATGTCAACAATCGCTTCTGGGAAGTTGAAACCGGCCAGCCTACCATACAGATGGGATATGCCGAACTCAATTTCGTTCTTGCCGAGGCTTGTCTGCGCGGATGGATCAGCGGAAATGCCAATGACTATTATCACGAGGGCATACGCGCCAGCATGGAGTTTGCGGCTGCTTATACCCCCGACGAATACCGTCACGGTGTCGTTATAGACGATGCCTACATCGCCGGCTTCCTTGCAAAGCCCGGGATGCAGCTCGGATGCACGTCGGCTTCATTTGAGAAAGACCTGCGTGAGGTTCTCACCCAGAAGTATCTCGATTTCTTCATGCACAACACCTACTGGTGCTACTACGACTACCGTCGCACAGGCTATCCTGAAATTCCAATCAACCCTGAGACAAACCTCAATCCCGACCCCACAAAGATGCCGATGCGATGGATGTACGACAAACGTGAGTACGACTACAACCGCGAGGCTCTTGATGAGGCTCTTCAGCGTCAGTATGGAGGCAATGATGACTGGAACGAACTGATGTGGATTCTCAAATGATTGAATCTTAATGAAAAAAGTCGCATTTTATGCAGTAATGACACTCATGGGTTGCACTTCGTGTGTGACCCGTGAGCCGTCGCGGGAGTTGAGCGTGATGCATCTCAACGTCTGGATGGAAGCCAAAGTCGTTGAAAACGGATTTTCGGCCGTGGCCGACGAGATTGCCCGTGTGAATCCTGATATCGTAATGTTCAGTGAGGCTCATGACCGCGAGGATGCATTCTGTATGTCAGCATTTCTCGACTCATTGCGTGTGAGAGGCAAGGAATACTATGCAGTGGGAGGCGATCTTGATGTGCAGCTGATTTCCAGATACCCGGTTGTGGAGCAGTCGCTCGTGTGGCATGAACATAACGGCGGTATGCGCACTACGCTCGATGTCGGCGGTAAAAAAGTAGTGGTCTATACAGCCCATCTCGACTACACACATTATGAGTGCTACATGCCGCGCGGTTACAGTGGCACCACATGGAAAAAACTTGATGCGCCGGTCACTGATACCGACTCCGTTATGGCTGCCAACGACCTCTCTCACCGCGACGAGGCCATCCGCGTCATCATCGACGATGCCGCGAAGCAGCAGGCCGATCTCATTTTGCTCGGAGGTGACTTCAACGAGCCCTCGCATCTCGACTGGGGCGAGGACACAAAGCAGCTCTGGGATCACAATGGAGCGGTCATACCATGGACTTGTTCCTCATTGCTGTACGAAGCCGGTTTCCGCGACGCATATCGCGAGAAATATCCGGATCCGGTCACTCATCCCGGATTCACATTTCCTTCCGACAATCCGGCAAAACCAGTGGAAAAACTTACGTGGGCTCCCGATGCCGACGAGCGCGACCGCATCGATTTCATTTACTATATGCCATCGGAAGGATGGGAGGTAAGTGATGCGGTTATTGTAGGTCCGGCCGCATCGATTGTTCGGAATCAGCGTGTACCGGAGCAGACAATGGATGTGTTCTCCGAGCCTGTGGGCACATGGCCGACCGACCACAAAGGCGTGCTTGTGAAATTCAGTTACAGATGATCCGGAACAATTGGTAGACATGAATAAACAGAGGAGGCAGAACCATCGTTGATTCTGCCTCCCGTTTTTTCTATGGGATCCTGATCCTGTAGAAATGCTACAGAGCCATGAAAAGATCATTTCCTGCTTTCTGTTGAGTCGGCCGGTATAGTCACTACACGCTGCTGCTTGTTGCGGCGTTGGTAATTCTGTCTGCTCACTCGCTCGCGCATGAGCGATATACTGTCGATATAGACAATATCGTTGTCGGTAGGAGCTGTCACCGCATACCCGAATACGCGTTTCACCTCTTTGGTCGAGTCGGTCTGCAGAGAGAGGGATATGGCGTTGTTCCCTTCAGCCGATTCAGCGGTATTCCATTCAAGTATTCCGTCAGCATATTCGGCTCCGATAAGCCATTTGATCTGGTTGCGTGCGTTGATGATTTTGGCATTCCAGGTATAATAGTCGCCTTTTTGCCAGTTCTCGTCGCGGCTGAGAGCAAAAGCGACCACCTTTGCGGGGGAGACACTGCTTATTGCCATTCTTCGCGCCAGCGGCCATGCATTCGCCGAATCTCCGGCAATAGCGATCTGGATGTTCTGGTTGCCCATTGCTTCGGAGCGGTCGAGCTCGTCTTGAAGACGGGCTATCGCTTCGTCATAGATCTTTATATACTCTTCGATGTGGCGGCCGTAGTAGGCAAGCGAACTGTCGACAACGGCCTGATCGGCACCGTGACGCTTATAGACTGCGTCGCGCAACAGCAGCTTTGAGCTGTCGTTTCCCCAGTTGTTATAATCCATATCAACTACCCCCTCGGCTTTATGCATGTCGATTATGAGGTCTGTCATCCGGTCGGGCGGAATGATCCCCTCGGGAGTCTTGCGGCATCCAGCCATGGCGAGGATGACCGCGGCAGCTGCTATGGTCAGCCCGGTAAATCTCATTGCTCTTTGCTCATTTCGGCTTTCTCTTCGGCTGCCTGACGCAACTGCGAGGGAGACGCGATTTCTTTTGAGAAGAAAAAGATCAGACAGAGTACACCTATTGTAATTGCCGAGTCGGCAAGATTGAATACCGGCTGGAAGAATACGAAGTGATTGCCGCCGACAACCGGCATCCACGCAGGCCAGTCAAAACTGATAAGCGGGAAATAAAGCATGTCTACGACTTTGCCGTGAAGCCATGTACCATAGCCTCCTGAGGCAGGGAACATCTCGGCCACGCCCGGAGGAAACGGATCATTGAAGATTTTGCCGTAGAAAACGCAGTCGATTATGTTGCCGAGAGCTCCCGCTACGATCAGTGCGAGGCATATCACATATCCGCGCTTTACGCCGCGTATTACGCCGATAGCCTTGATATACCACAGCAGCGCTATGACCAGCGCTATGCGCAGTATGGTCAGAAGAAGTTTGCTGCCGATCTCCATGCCGAACGCCATGCCGTTGTTCTCGACAAACATCAGTCTGAACCATGAGAAGATTCTGACTTCTTCGCCAAGATAAAAATGTGTCTTGACCCAGATCTTGAGAGCCTGATCGGCTACAAGAACGGCTACTATGATCGCTGAGGCGAGCCACACGAGTCGGTTGTGCCCGGTTACTGACGGGCTGGAGGCTGGCGTGTCGGTATTCATTGTTTCAATGGCTGGTTACTTCTTTTTCCCTCCGAGTTTCTGCTCGATGCCGAGGGTTGCGTGTGGTACGGCGCGCAGACGTTCCTTCGGTATAAGCTCGCCGGTGATGCGGTCGATGCCGTAGGTCTTGTTCTCGATTCGCACCAGCGCGGCCTTGAGGCTGTTCATGAACTTAAGTTGGCGTTCCGCCAGATGGTTTGCCTCTTCTTTGCTCAGAGTCGATGCACCTTCTTCAAGAGCCTTGAAAGTCGGCGACGTGTCGTTGGTGTCATTGATGTTTACGATCTGTGCGCGAAGCAGATCATAGTCGGTCTGCGCTTTTGCAAGTTTGGCAAGTATGAGCTCCTTGAATTCCAGGAGCTCTTCGTCGGAGTAGCGCTTCTTATCATTCATGGCTTAAATCGGTATTATTGTGAGATAGTGGAAACTATGCGTAGGGATGTTACTTTATAACGTCAATTTCCACATTCACGTTCACTCCGTCTATATCGAGGACACAGTCTTCAGCCACAGACTCTACGGTCGCGGTTTTAACAGACTCGGCGAGTACCTGCGAGGCTATGTATTCTCTGTGTGATGACACGGCATCGTCTGTCAGGCTGTTGGGCTCGATTATGAGGCGTATGCGGTCGGTGATCTCGTAGTTGCGGCTTTTGCGTATGTTCTGGATTCGGTTCACCAGATCGCGGGCGATTCCCTCGCGGCGCAGCTCGTCGCTCACGGTCACGTCGAGAGCGATTGTCAGAGTGCCGTCGTTGGCCACGAGCCAGCCGGGAATATCCTCGCTGAACACCTCCACGTCGGCGAGGTCAAGCACCGCTTTGGTGCCGTCGGCCAGAGTGAGCTCGAGATTGCCCTGTCGTTCAAGAGCGGCGATATCTGCCTGCTCAAGCTGTGAGATTGCAGCAGACACAGCCTTCATGTTTTTGCCGTGACGCGGACCGAGTTTCTTGAAATCCGGTTTTACACGTTTCACAAGTATTCCGGCGCCACCGTCGACAATCTTGACCTCCTTCACATTCACCTCGCCGGCTACAAGAGCCTTTATCGCTTCGAGATTAGAGGCCTGGGCTTCGTCGATGGCAGGGATCATCAGTGTCGAGAGAGGCTGGCGCACCTTTATGTTCACCTTGCGGCGTAGCGCGAGAGCCATCGATGTGATTGCCTGAGCCATTGCCATGCGTCCTTCAAGCACCTTGTCGCTCATGGCAGGATCATTTTTCGGGAAGTCGGCAAGATGCACCGATTTCTCGCTGCCGGTCAGGTCGCGGTACAGACGGTCGGCATAGAACGGAGCGATCGGAGCCATGAGGCGTGCCACTGTCTCCAGACAGCTGTAGAGAGTCTGGAAAGCTGCCAGCTTGTCTTCGGTCATGCCTCCGCCCCAGAAACGCTTGCGGTTCAGGCGCACATACCAGTTCGACAGATTGTCGTTGACAAATGTCGCAATAGCACGCGCGGCGCGTGTCGGCTCGTGGGCGGCGAGAGTCGTATCGGCCTCCTCGATGAGTGAGTTGAGCGACGACAGAATCCAGCGGTCGATTTCAGGGCGTCGGTCCATTGCGACCTGAGGTGCATTGGTATCGAAACCGTCGACATTGGCATAAAGCGCGAAGAACGCATAGGTATGCTGTATTGTAGCAAACAGCTTGCGGGCTGTCTCACGGACTCCGTCGGTGTCAAATTTCAGATTGTCCCACGGCGACGAGTTGGAAATCATGTACCAGCGGAGCGGGTCTGAACCATGCTCCTCGATTGCCTCAAACGGATTTATGGCATTGCCGAGACGCTTCGACATCTTGTTGCCCTCCTTGTCGAGAACAAGACCGTTGGAGATCACGGAGCGGTAGGCTACCGAGTCTTTCACCATGCCGGCGATAGCATGCAGAGTGAAGAACCAGCCGCGGGTCTGGTCGACGCCCTCGGCGATGAAATCGGCGGGGAACACACGACCGCTGTCGACCGCCTCGCGGTTCTCAAACGGATAGTGCATCTGTGCGAAAGGCATTGCGCCGGAGTCAAACCACACGTCGATGAGGTCGGTCTCGCGGTGCATCGGACGTCCCTGCTCGTCTACAAGCACGATATAGTCTACATACGGGCGGTGCAGGTCGATTTTCTCGTAATTCTCCTTGGTGTACACACCGGGGATAAAACCTTTATCCTTGAATGGGTTGCTCTCCATTATTCCTGCTGCAACCGACCGCTCGATCTCGTTGTAGAGTTCCTCGACACTCTCGATGCATTTTTCGGTCGTGCCGTCTTCGGTGCGCCATATTGGGAGAGGGGTACCCCAGTAGCGGCTGCGTGAAAGATTCCAGTCCTGAAGATTCTCAAGCCATTTGCCGAAACGTCCAGAGCCGGTGGCAGCTGGCTTCCAGTTGATGGTGGTATTGAGATCCATCAGGCGCTCGCGGGCTGCGGTAGTGCGGATAAACCAGCTGTCAAGCGGGTAATACAGCACAGGCTTGTCCGTGCGCCAGCAGTGGGGATAGCTGTGCACGTGCTTCTCGATGCGGAAAACTTCGCCTCGCTGTTTCAGCCACATGCATATCTCGATATCGAGAGTCTCGTCATCAGGAGTCTTGGTCGGATCAAAGGCGTTTTTCACATATTTGCCTTCCCAGTTGCTGTAAAGCTCGGTATTGACGCGTTCTTTTACAAACTCGGGATCGAGATCGGCCATTAGATAGAACCGTCCGGTCGGGTCGACCATCGGGCGGATTGCGCCGTCCTTGTCGGTGAGGAGCAGCGGAGGTACACCATTCTGTTTCGATACCTTGTTGTCATCGGCACCGAAAGTACCGGCGATATGCACGATACCCGTACCGTCCTCGGTGGTAACGAAGTCGCCGCCGATAACCCTGAATGCTCCATCGCCGGGGTTCACCCACGGCAGAAGCTGGCGGTAGTGCATGTCAAGAAGATCCTTGCCGTCATATTCGGCCACGATCTTCCAGGGAATTTCTTTTGCGCCTTTCACGTAGCTGTCGAGATCGCCGTCGCGCCCCTTCGCACCGAACAGCTTGTCGAGCAGTGCCACTGCGGCTATTGCAGTGATCGGCTCTCCCGTATAGGGATTGAAAGTGCGCACTGCGGCGTAGCGTATCGACGGACCAACGCAGAGTGCCGTATTCGACGGCAGTGTCCACGGAGTGGTTGTCCAGGCGAGAAAAACAGGATTTCCCCAACCGGTCATTTCAGGCTTGGGATCGACGATTGCAAACTGTGCGGTGCAAGTCGTGTCCTTCACGTCGCGGTAGCATCCCGGCTGATTAAGCTCGTGGGTGCTCAGGCCGGTACCTGCGGCGGGAGAGTACGGCTGTATGGTGTATCCTTTGTACAGATATCCTTTGTCGTGTAGCTGCTTCAGAAGCCACCATACCGACTCGATGTAGCGGTTGTCATAGGTGATGTAAGGATTTTCGGTGTCGACCCAGTAGCCCATGCTGCGCGTCAGTGTCTCCCACTCGCGGGTATATTTCATCACCTCGCTGCGGCAGGCGTTGTTGTAGTCGTCGACCGAGATCTTCTTGCCTATGTCTTCTTTTGTTATGCCAAGCGATTTCTCCACGGCAAGCTCTACGGGAAGTCCGTGGGTGTCCCAGCCGGCCTTGCGGTCGACGCGGTAGCCTTTCATCGCCATGTAGCGGCATATGATATCCTTGATGGTGCGTCCCATCACATGGTGGATGCCGGGCATGCCGTTGGCCGATGGAGGTCCCTCGTAGAATACAAACGCCGGATGACCCTCCCGCTCTTTGAGGCTGGTGCGGAAAAGATCCTCACTTTCCCACTGTGCGAGCATCTCTTTGTTGACGGCCGACAGATTCAGGCCGCTGTATTCTGGAAATCGCTTTGACATATTTATCTTTTAATCGGTTTGCTGTATGTTGGCAAAGATAATCTATTTATTTTGTTTTAGCACCCTTCACACCCTTTACACCTCCGCCGAGGCTGAAGATGTTTTGATCGTAGCTCACGGTTTTCTCGCTTTCCTGGCGGCGGCGTTTGAGAGCAAGTGCCACAAGCTTGTCCATCAGGTCGGAGAAGGATATGCCTGTAGCCTCCCAGAGGTAGAATGAGAGGGATCCCGGTATGGTATTGATCTCGTTGACAAAGACCTCGCCGGTAGAGCGGTCGACGATCAGATCCACGCGGCTCACGCCGTGGCACGACAGTACGCGGAATGTCTCGCCGGCAAGAGTGCGTATGCGGTCGGTAAGTTCTTGAGGCAGATCGGCCGGAATGCGCTTCTGGGCCGCCTGCATTCCTTTGGCACCCTTGCTGCCGCCCATATATTTGTCGGTGTACGACAGTATCTCTCCGCTCTTCACAGGCTCCTCGAGTACCGACGTCTTGTAGTCGTCACAGTCGCCGAGCACCGAGCAGTTGATTTCCTGAAGGTCATCGATCATATGCTCCACGATGATGCGGCGTGAGTAGCGTGCTGCATCGGCGATCTTGTCGTAGAGAGCGGCACGGTCTCCGGCGCGTCCGATTCCGACGCTCGACCCGAGGTTGGCCGGCTTGACGATCACGGGATAGCCAAGAGTCTTCTCGATACGGTCGGCCATGGCATCACGGTCGTTGAACCATTGCTTGTCGGTAAACCACACATACGGCACTACGGGGATACCGTCGGAAGCAAGTATCATCTTCATCGTGATCTTGTCCATGCCGTTGGCCGAGGCGAGCACATTGCAGCCGGCATAAGGAATGCCGATGGATTCCAGTACACCCTCAAAAACGCCGTCCTCGCCGTTTGAGCCATGGAGAACAGGTATTGCAACATCGAGATGCCCGACAGGAGCCGAACCGTCCCCAAAAAGCTTCTTGGCGGGCTTGGCCGGATAAAGATTATTGTCGCCGAAGATCGGACGCATATAGACTTCCGTACACTCTTTCTTCAGCGCGTTCATGTCGCGGAAATTGCGCACGTCGGTCAGTTTGTCGCCCGTGTACCATTTACCCTCCTTGCTGATATAGATGGGGGTAACATCATATTTTTCGCGGTCTATGGCAGCCATTGCCTGGTTGGCCGATATGACCGAAATCTCATGTTCGGTGGACCGTCCGCCGAAAAACACTCCAATGTTGGTTTTCATCTTGATTTATACGGGGGTATGGTTGTGTTGTCTTAAGTCGTTATTTATTTAAATGTGTCGGGAAGATCATTCTCATAAAGCACTGCATCGCCGCGTACGGCCATTGCGGTCATGGTGCGTTGGGCTGTGGCGAAATCAGGTGCGCAGATCACGTTCTCTCTTGTCAGCTTGTCGCCGATACCGTCGAGGATAGCCTCGCGGTTGTACTGGCCTACGATTATGGCAACGTCGGCGCAGTCACCGATCTTCTCACCGAATTCACGGTTGGCATCATATTGTCTCTCCCCAAGCTCAATCATGCCCGGAGTGATGATGAAACGCCGTCCGGGTATGTCGAGAAGGGCGAGCACATCAAGTGCCATCGACGATCCCTGCGGATTGGAGTTGAATGCATCGTCTATGATGGTCAGTCCGCCGGGAGTGCGTTTGGTGCTGAGGCGGTGCTCCACCTGCGGCATTGTCGACAGTGCGTAGGCGATCTTTCCTTCGGGCACACCGAGTTTTCTTGCCACGGCGACAGCTCCGAGCAGATTGGCTATGTTGCATTCGCCCATAAGAGGGGTCGTAAACTCACTGCGGTAGCTGTCGGGACCCTCGACGGTGAATTTTGTCCCGTCAGGGCTGTATGTCACCTCCGTGACCTTGTAGTCGACTGCGTCGGCGATCGACTTATCCTTGCCTGCATAGTAACGCTGGCAGGCTACATTATCAACTTTGCGGGCCTTGGCAGCCTCGAAGCCATCGTTCACAACGGCGAGTCCATCGGCCGGAAGAGCGTCGGCAAGTTCAAATTTTGTGCGGCATACATTCTCCACCGATCCGAATGTCTCCAGATGTTGTTCGCCTACGGCCGTGATTATGCCTATCTCAGGATTGACCAGATCGCATATTTCCTTAATATCACCGGGCTGCTTGGCCCCCATTTCGGCTATGAACACTTGGGTGTAAGGCTTCATCATCTCCCTGACGGTTCGTATCACACCCATTGTCGTGTTGTAGCTGCCGGGGGTCATCAGAGTCTCGAACTCCTGCGTAAGTATGTGGTGCAGATAATGTTTTGTCGATGTCTTTCCATAGCTGCCGGTGATGCCTATCACTTTCAGGCCGGGCATAGAGCGGAGTATTGCCGCAGCCTCGTCGTAATACTTTTTATTGATAGATTTCTCGACGGGGCGCAACAGCACATTGGCTGTAAGTGTGAATATGGGGCTGAGCACAATTTCCGCAAGCCCGATCTTGCATGCTGTGGCAAGATTGCCCGTGAGCAGACCTGTGACGGCAGGTATGATTATTGCCAGCCCGGTCATTACGCTGTAGAGGCGTTTGGCACGCGGAGTAAATACAAGAGGCTTCTTGTATCGCCGGCGGCAGAGCGAGATGAAATTGAAAATTACTATTATCGCTGCGGTGCCCAGGGTCACAACCGAAGGTAGATGGTTCACAAGTGTGAGAAACAGTGCGATACATGCTGCAAGACGCCACGGAGTGGTGCTCTCGCCGCTTTGGTTGAACCAGCGGGTGAAACGCTCGTTGCGGTAAGAGTTGAGCTGAAGCATCATCAGGCTGCGTTTCAGCACTGCGGCCAGATCGGCGGCTGTCGCTACTGCGAGCACTATCGTTACAGCCGATGTGATTGTCTTTATATCCATCTCCCTGAGGTATTATAACTGTGCTTTAAGGAAATTGGTGAAAGCCGCTCCGAAAATTCCGGGTGCGTCAAGAAAAGAGTAGTGTCCTGCACCCTCGATTGCCACAAGCCCGGCATCGGGTATCAGCTTTTCCATTGTCTTGGCATCGGAGAGGGGAGTGGCCGTGTCGGCTGTGCCCCATATCAGAAGCGTCGGAGCCTTGATTTCAGGCATGAGATGCTTCAGATCTTCATTCACGACTTTGCTCAGGATCATTCTCATTTTGGGGGATGCGGCGAGATAGTCGGCCGATCCGGCGCGCTGTCGTCTTCTCTCTATCATCTCCATACTCCGCTCACGTCCGTAAAAAAGACGTAGGGCTAGTTTCGAAGCCTTGAAACTGTACACCTTTAGATAATAGGAAATTGGGCGCGAGGGCTTCACTCCTGCGGCATCGATAAGAATCATGCGGTCGGTCTTGTTTCGCGATGCATATACTATGCCTATACGTCCGCCGAAAGAGTGTCCAGCAAGCGCGGGATTCTCGATATGCTCATGTGCCGCCAGAGCCTCGATCAGGCGGGTGTATTCCTCCACGCCCCACACATCGGTGGGCTCGGTCGATTTTCCGAAGCCGGGGAAATCCACCGTATATACCTTCCATCCGGCGGAGACCGCAAGACGACTGACTGAAGCCATGGTCTCGGCCGTGCACCCCCAGCCGTGCATGACGATCATGGGGTGTCCGTCGCCTTGCACCGTATATCGCAGTGTGGTGCCGCAGAGTGTGGCAAATCTTTCTTCGGCTTCTCCGCTCATGTCTGGTGGTATTTATTTGCCTTTCTGGTCTGTCAGTGCTATGGCAAGAACATCGTTTATATTCTCCACATAGTGGAAGTCAAGACCGTCGAGATATATCGGCGGGATCTCATCGACATCCTTGCGGTTTTCTTTGCATAAGATTATCTCTTTGATTCCGGCACGCTTGGCTGCGAGAATTTTCTCCTTTATGCCACCGACGGGAAGCACTTTGCCGCGCAAAGTCATTTCGCCGGTCATGGCAAGACGCTCTTTCACTTTTACGCCCTTGAATACCGACACGATCGAGGTAGTCATGGTGATGCCGGCCGACGGACCGTCCTTGGGTATCGCACCTTCCGGAACGTGGATATGCACATTGTTTTTCTCGAAATCCGTCGGGTCGATGCCGAGTTCGGCTGCATGGCTGCGCACATACTGCAGCGCAAGTGTGGCCGACTCCTTCATCACATCGCCGAGATTGCCGGTAAGGGTCAGTTTCTCACCCTTGCCCGCAGCAAGCGACGACTCGATGAACAGGATTTCTCCTCCTGCGGCTGTCCAGGCCAGACCGGTGACTACACCGGCAAAATCGTTCCCTTCATATCGGTCACGGCTGAAATGTGCGGCTCCAAGCAGACGCCCGAGATCCTCAGGAACGACAGTCGTGGGAGCGTTGTTGCCGCTCATCTTGAGATAAAGCTGTTTCCGCAGAACTTTTGCTATTGTTTTCTCAAGCTGGCGTACGCCGCTCTCCGACGTGTAGTTCTCTATTATGCATTTTATGGCATCTTCCGAGATTTCAAAATTCTCGTCATCTATGCCAAGCTCTTTCTTTACTTTCGGTATGAGATGGCGTCTTGCGATCTCCACTTTCTCCTCGAGCACATATCCCGATATGTCGATTATCTCCATGCGGTCAAGAAGCGGCTGCGTGAGTGTCGACAAGGTGTTGGCTGTGGCTATGAACAGAACCTTCGACAGGTCGAAGTCGACATCTACGAAATTATCATGGAATTTGTTGTTTTGCTCGGGATCCAGTACCTCGAGAAGTGCGGCGGCGGGATCACCTTTGAAGTCTTTGCCGAGTTTGTCGATCTCGTCAAGCAACAAGACGGGGTTGGATGAACCGGCACGCTTCATCGCGTCGATTATGCGGCCGGGCATGGCTCCGATATATGTGCGGCGGTGACCGCGTATTTCTGCTTCGTCATGTACGCCGCCGAGCGACACACGCTTGTAGTTGCGTCCCAGGGCCGCTGCAACCGATTTGCCGAGAGAGGTCTTGCCGACACCGGGAGCGCCGACAAAACAAAGTATCGGGCTGCGTCCTTCCGGACGGTGCATCATCACGGCCAACTGCTCAAGTATGCGCTCCTTGACTTTCTCAAGACCGTAGTGGTCTGCGTCAAGAGTCTCCTGTGCCTTGATGAAGTCTGTGCTCAGCTCGGTCTCTTTGTCCCACGGCAGTTCGAGGAGTGTGTCGAGATAGTTGTACTGTATGGCGTAGTCTGGGCTTGAGGTGTTGAGGCGACGCAGCTTTTCAAGCTCTTTGTCAAACGTCTTGCGTACATCCTCGGGAAAGGCTGTGCTCTCGGCGCGCTTGGCGAGTTCATCGGCCTCGTCACCGTCATTGCCATATAATTCGCTCCGTATCGCCTCCATCTGCTCGTTGAGGAAGACACGGCGCTGGTTTTCCTCGAGACCCTGCCGGGCCTTTGATTTGATCAGGTCTGTAAGTTCGAGCATCTGCTCCTGGCGGCACAACTCGGTGATGATCTCAAAAGCGCGCTCCTTCACGCGGTGAAGCGTGAGAAGCTTTATCTTGAATTCCTGATCAAACGGGAAAACTGTGGCTACAGTGTTGATGATTGTCTCGGCATCATCTATATTACGGAGGTTTATCGCCACATCCGGCGTAAAGCCATGTCCACGGTCCACAATCTTCAGAGCGGAGTCTCTGATGGCGTTTACAAGAGCCTCGAATTCCGAATCACCCTGACGTGGCATGACATCACGTATGGGACGCACTGCCACTGCAAGATGACCCTGCATTGCGTCTTCAGCCTCGCCTGTAATGCGGAATTTACTCATCGCACGCACAAATGCGGTGGTCGTATTGTCGGGAAATTTGATCACATTGATCACTTCTGCCAGTACTCCGTATTTGTAGAGATCCTTGATGCTTGGATCATCAACTTCCGGATCTGTCTGACAGATCACTCCGATGGCATATTTCTGCTTCGAAGCCGCTTCGACAAGCTGTTTGCTTGCCTCCCTTGACAGACTGACAGGTGTTGTCACTCCGGGAAACAGGATCAGATTCCTGGTCGGCAACACTTCTACATGACCCGGATCGGGAATCTTTACGTCTCTTTCTCCGGGCTGTCCCGGCACGGCTATGTGGGCTATCGACATGTGTGGCATGTCTTTATCGTCAAATAAATCGTCAGTCATCTGTTTTTACTCTGAGTGTCGGTCATCCCGGATCTCTCTTGGCGGCTTATATCGCCACAGAGGCCTCCGGTCATATACCCCTCTGCAAAAAGAATGCCAAAGTTACGACTTTTTTGGTGGTAATGAAAGATGTTGTGTAACATATTGAGGAAAACTGTAGTTTAGACAAAAAAATACTACTTTGCGCAACACAGTTCTCGACGAGGATTGTTAATACAGAAGTGAATTAAAGTCAATAAAATCTTACTTGGATATCATGAAGGTATATAACACAAGAGAAATCAAAAACATAGCCCTGCTGGGCAGTAAAGGGTCCGGTAAAACCACCCTTGCCGAATCCATGCTCTTTGAGTGTGGCGTGATCAAACGCCGTGGCTCTGTCGGTGCCGGAAATACCGTAAGTGACTATTTCCCCGTTGAGAAGGAGTATGGATCATCGGTATTCTCGACCATTATGTACGCTGAGTTTCTCGGAAAAAAGATCAATGTAATCGATTGTCCGGGTGCCGACGACTTTGTGGGGAATGCGATTACCGCTCTCAACGTCACCGACACTGCTGTGATACTTATTGATGCCCAGTATGGAGTGGAGGTAGGTACGCAAAACATTTTCCGCACGGCTACATCACAGCGCAAGCCGATCATCTTTGCTATGAACCAGCTTGATGGAGAAAAGGCTGATTACGAGAATGTGCTTGAGCATATGCGCGAGATATTCGGCAATAAGATAGTGCCTATCCAGTATCCGCTTGCATGTGGTCCCGGGTTCAATGCCATGATCGATGTGCTTCTCATGAAGAAATACTCATGGGGACCCGATGGAGGTGTGCCCACTATCGAGGAAATACCTGCTGATCAGCTCGAAAAAGCCCGGGAAATACATCAGGCTCTCGTGGAGGCGGCCGCCGAAAACGACGAGACCCTCATGGAGAAGTTCTTTGATCAGGGACACCTCACCGAAGACGAGATGCGCGAAGGTATCCGCAAAGGTCTCATCGACCGTTCGATCATGCCGGTGTTCTGTGTGTCGGCGCTCAAGGATATGGGAGTACGCCGCATGATGGAATTCCTTGGCAACGTTGTTCCGTTTGTTGATGAGATGCCTGCACCTGTCACCACCGACGGACAGGAGGTCAAGCCCGATCCCGACGGTCCTCTGTCGATATTCATGTTCAAGACCACTGTCGAGCCTCATATCGGTGAGGTACAGTACTTCAAGGTCATGTCGGGTACGCTCACTACAGGTGTCGACCTCGACAACATAAGCCGTGGCTCAAAGGAGCGCATAGCTCAGATGTTCTGTGTCTGCGGTCAGCTCCGTGAGAGTGTCGACAAGCTCTGTGCAGGCGATATAGGTGCCACGGTGAAACTCAAAGATGTGCGCACGGGCAACACCCTCGATGCAAAAGGATGCGACTATGCGTTCGACTTCATAAAATATCCCGCTCCCAAATTCTCGCGTGCGATACGTCCTGTTACCGAGAGCGATGCCGAGAAACTCGCCGGCATTCTCACACGCATGCATGAGGAGGATCCGACATGGGAGGTTGAGCAGTCTAAGGAACTGAAGCAGACGATACTCTCCGGACAGGGTGAGTTCCACCTGCGCACACTCAAATGGCGCGTCGAGAACAACGACAAACTCCCCATCGTCTTTGAAGAGACAAAGATTCCATATCGTGAGACAATCACAAAGGCAGCCCGCGCCGACTATCGTCACAAGAAACAGAGCGGTGGTGCCGGTCAGTTTGGCGAAGTGCATCTCATCGTGGAACCTTACACCGAAGGTATGCCCGCTCCGACCAGCTATAAGTTCGGCAACCAGGAATATGTGATGAAGGTGCGCGACACTCAGGAGATTCCTCTTGAGTGGGGTGGCAAACTCGTTGTATGCGACTGCATCGTGGGCGGTGCTATTGACGCGCGCTTCATCCCCGCGATCGTTAAGGGACTCATGGATCGCATGGAGCAGGGACCGCTCACCGGCAGCTATGCGCGCGATGTGCGCGTTTGCATCTACGACGGCAAGATGCATCCGGTAGATTCCAATGAAATCTCGTTCCGTCTGGCAGGACGTAATGCGTTCAGCGAAGCATTCCGCTCGGCCAATCCAAAGATCCTTGAACCGGTCTACGATGTCGAGGTGCTTGTTCCGTCAGATGTCATGGGTGATGTCATGAGCGACCTCCAGAGCCGCCGTGCGATCATTATGGGCATGGAGAGCGACAACGGCTTCGAGAAGATCATTGCCAAGGTGCCTCTAAAAGAGATGTCCTCCTACTCTACGGCTCTAAGCTCGATCACAGGCGGACGCTCATCGTTCACCATGAAGTTCGGTTCCTATG